>NZ_JAOTJD010000044.1:0-44522 GCF_042714595.1 Phenylobacterium ferrooxidans
CTCCTCCAGCAGAGAGGATGAATCAGATCAGCCCTGATTTGGGAATCCCGATTCCGTCAAAACGCGGCCCGCTCTAGGCAAAGAAAAAGGCCCGCGGGACGAACCCACGGGCCTCGATCTTGTCGAACGTCTTAAGTGTTAGACGTTGCCGGGCAGCTTGCACTCCTTCGAGAAGGCGCAGCCGATGACGCCCACGACGGACATCGGGCTCGGGGTGTATTCCACGATGTAGCCCTTCAGGCCGTCGGCGCAGGCCACTTCGAGGTAGCCGGTGCCCTTGGTGGTCTTGCCGATGAAGCGGGTGGCCGAGACGGCGCAGTCGTTCTTGCCCATCTTTTTCAGGTCGGCGGTCACCAGCGGGAAGGCCAGTTCGGGCTTGGTGAAGGAGCAACGGTAGCCGGCGACGGGCGCGCGGGCGCAGTCATGGACCACTGCCTTCACGCCGGGGCCCCCGAAGACGCCGACGGCGCCGTCAGGACGGTTCGAGCAGGCCATCTCCACCACGTCCAGACCGGCCGGCGAGGGGAAGGGAGCGTACTTGGAGACTTCGCAGTCGAAGCCCGCCGACTTGGCCAGCTTGGTGTAGAGGCCGGCCTGGGCGGTTTCGGCTTCCTTGGCGTCGGTCAGCTCGCAGCCGCCCATCACCATGGAGGCCTTCTCGCAGGGGTAGGTCTGGGCGAGCTGGCCCTTTTCCACCTTGTAGAGATAGCCCTTACCGTCGGTGCAGGAGGTCTCGTAGAAGATCGCGCCCGCCTGGGAGACGCCGGCATAGCGGCGGTCCTTGATGGTGCAGCCGTTCTTCGACTGGACCACCAGGGTGTCCACAACGGCCATGCGGTGGGCCTTGTCGTGCAGGGTGCATTTGATGTTGCTGGCGGCGTCGTCATAAAGCAGGCAGTTGTCGGCCGCGACCGGCTTGGCCTCGTCGGCCGGGGCGCTTGTCTTCAGGACGTAGCCGTCGCCGGCCGCGCAGGAGATTTCCAGGAAGGTGGTGGTGGCGCTCTGGCCGATGCCGCGCACCTGATCGGGGGTGCAGGCGATGCCGGCCTTGGCGATATAGCCGGCCAGATCGGACTTGGGATCGGCGTTGCCTGGCAGCTTGCAGGGCAGGGTCGAGGGCTTGCCGTCCGGCTGCGGGCTGTTGGCTTCCACGCAGGTGAAGGCGGTCGGCGTGGCGCCGGTCACGTTCGACAGGATGAAGCCGAGACCCTTGTCGCAATCGATCTCGTAATAGCTGGTTTCCGTCTTCGCCTTCTTGTCGCTCATCTTGCCGACGAAGCGGGCGTCAGAGACCGTGCAGGCGATGCCGGCGGCTTTCGCGATGGCCGGGGCCTCGGCCATGCCCTGGGTGCGGGACGCGGCGGTGACTTCCTCGACCGGCTTCTTGGCCGCCATAACAACGGCGGCGGGCGCCGTCACCGCGACAAACAGGGCCGCGGCAAGCCCGATTCCAAATGACCTCATGGTCCTGATCTCTCCTGGGGTAGTTCCTCTGGGCGGACTTAAGCGCCCCTGCGTCCTTCAAATCAAGTTTGGCGTGAACGGCGCCTGAACTGAGCCGCGCATGACCGTATTGAGGTTTGATACGGAGCACCTGTGGCGCGACAATGACGGAACACGGGTCGGAGTGGTGGGCTATGCGGGATGGATTCGAAGAGGCCCTCATCGAGCCCCCCGCCCAAGGCTGGTCCATCCGTTCGAGCCAGGTCCCCGGACCGGCGAGGACGCAAAGATAATCGCCGCGCCAGCGCTATCGCATCTCGCGCGGCGGCCTAATATACGACGTAAGAAATCGAGGGAGCAGACGATGAGCGAACATGTCTTGAGCGAGAAGTCGGGCGGGGTCCTGACCCTGACGCTGAACCGGCCGGAGAAGAAGAACGCGCTCACCCGCGACATGTACCAGGCGCTCGGCGACGCCATCGACCAGGCCGAGTTCGACAAGGAGGTCCGCTGCGTCCTGATCCAGGCCAATGGGGACATGTTCACCGCTGGCAACGATCTCACGGACTTCGCCGCCGTCAATTCCGGCGACGCCAGCGCCAATGAGGCGCGGCGCGGCGGCAACCCGCTGCTGGCCGCCCTGGCGCGGGCCAAGACCCCACTGGTGGCCGCCGTGAACGGTCGGGCCGTCGGCGTCGGGGTGACGATGCTGCTGCATTGCGACCTCGTCTACATCTCGGAGGACGCCCTTCTGACCACGCCCTTCGTCAATCTGGCCCTGGTGCCGGAGGCGGCGTCGAGCCTGACCCTGCCGGCCCGGATCGGCCATGCGCGGGCCTTCTCGATGTTCGTGCTGGGCGAGGCCGTGGATGCGAGGAAGGCCGTCGACTGGGGCATCGCCAATGCGGCGGTCCCCACCGACCAGCTCCGCGCCCGGGCCAAGGCCGCCGCCGACGCCGTGGCCGCCCGTCCGCCCGCCGCCGTGGTCATCACCAAGGCCCTGATGCGTGACGGCGAGGCCATCGCCAACCGCATGGACGAGGAAGGCCGCCACTTCGCCGCCCAGCTCAAGTCGCCGGAAGCCAAGGAGGCCTTCGCCGCCTTCGCCGAGAAGCGCGCCCCCGACTTCGCCAAGGTCGGCTGAGATGGCCCGCATCACCGCCGGCCTCTCGCCGTTCACCGACGCCGCCGTCATCGCCGAGGATCATGACCTCACCGGCCGCACGGTGGTGATCACCGGCGCAGCGACCGGCATTGGCGTCGAGACCGCCCGCGCGCTCGCCGCGGCGGGCGCCGAGGTCACCATCGCCGTGCGTAACCGTCAGGCCGGTGAGACGGCCGCCGCCGAGATCAACGCCGACATCGGCGTGGACCGGGTCAAGGTCGGCGCGCTCGACCTCTCCGACCTGGCCTCCGTGGCCGGCTTCGTCAGCGCCTGGGGGGATAGGCCCCTCAATATCCTGATCAACAACGCCGGCGTCATGGCCTGCCCGCAGAGCTACACCGCCAACGATCTGGAGATGCAGATCGGCGTCAACCACTTCGGCCACTTCCTGCTGGGGATCGGGCTGGCCCGGGCGCTGATGAACGGGGCCGAGGAGGGACGCACCGCGCGCCTGGTCTCGCTGTCCTCCATCGGTCACCGCCGCAGCGACATCAACTGGGACGACCCGCACTATCGCACGCGGGCGTATGACAAGTGGGAATCCTACGGTCAGTCCAAGACCGCCAATTCCCTGTTTGCGGTCGGCTACCACAAGCGCTTCGCAGACCTCGGGATAACCGCCAACGCGGTCATGCCTGGCGGGATCATGACGCCGCTGCAGCGGCACCTGCCCCGCGAGGAAATGATCGCCATGGGCTGGATGAATGAGGACGGCGTGGTCCGGGAAGGGTTCAAGACCCCCGCCCAGGGCGCCTCCACCAGCGTCTGGGCCGCGATCAGCGACGAACTGGAAGGCGTCGGCGGCCTCTACCTGGAAAACCTGGCCCAGGCCCTGCCCTGGGGCGAGGAGCCCAACGCCGGGGTCATGCCCCACGCCCTGGACCCCGAAAGCGCCGAGCGCCTCTGGGCCCTGTCCGAAGAGACCACCGGAGTGAAGCTATGAGCCTGCAAGGCAAGACCCTCTTCGTCACCGGCGCCAGCCGCGGCATCGGCCTGGCCATCGCCCTGCGCGCGGCTCGCGACGGCGCCAATATCGCCATCGCCGCCAAGACCGCCGAGCCGCACAAGCACCTGCCCGGCACTATCTACTCCGCCGCCAAGGAGATCGAGGCGGCGGGCGGCAAGGCCCTGCCGCTGATCGTCGACGTCCGCGACGAGGCCAGCGTCTATGAGGCGGTGGAGAAGACCGTGGCGGCCTTCGGCGGGATCGACATCTGCGTCAACAACGCTTCGGCCATCCAGCTCACCGGCACCCTGCAGACCGACATGAAGCGCTACGACCTGATGAACGAGGTCAATGCGCGCGGCACCTACCTGACCTCAAAGGCCTGCATTCCGCATCTGAAGAACGCCGCCAATCCGCACGTCCTGATGCTGTCGCCGCCGCTGGACATGAGCCCGCGCTGGTTCGAGGGCCACGTGGCCTACACCATGGCCAAGTTCGGCATGAGCATGTGCGTCCTGGGCATGGCGTCGGAGTTCAAGGCCGATGGCATCGCCTTCAATGCGCTGTGGCCCCGCACGGGGATCGCCACGGCGGCTATCCAGTTCGCCCTGGCTGGGGACGACGGGATGAAGCAGTGCCGCACGGTCGAGATCATGGCCGACGCCGCCCACGCCATCTTCGAGAAGCCGGCCCGCGACTTCACCGGCAACTTCCTGATCGACGACAGCTTCCTCTACGCCGAGGGCGAGCGCGACTTCGACAAGTACCGCGTCGATCCGACCACCAGATTGATGCCGGACTTCTTCGTGCCGGCGGACTCCGTCCCGCCGCCGGGCGTGGTCATCGGCTAGGCTTGCGCTTGGGCATTGTCCTGGCGCGGGCGGCGGCCTCCAGGCCCTTGCCTGCCCAGGCGGCCAGGACCTCGGGATCCTCCAGGGCGTCCAGCGGCGTGGTCCAGTAGCTCATCGCCTTGTCGCCGCCGAACGGCTTGAACGGCTCGCAGCCGGCCGCCTCGAAGTCGGGCCGGTTGGCGTCGTCGACCTTGAGGTAGAGGGTGTCTTGCGCGATCAGGGCGAAGAACAGCTCGTGACGCGACAGTCCCACCCCGCCGAACATGCGGCGGTGGGTGACGCCGCCCAGGGGCTGCAGCTGCTCCAGGATGTAGTCGAGAAATTCGGGTGAGACCGCCATGCGCTCCTCGCCAAGCCAGAAGAAAGCCTAGCCGCCATGGCCGTCACTGTCCGCCCCGCCGTCGCTGCTGACATCGTTGTCATTATGAGTTTTGTCCGGGCGCTGGCCGACTACGAAAAGCTGCTGCACGAGGTGGAGGCCACGGAGGCCGATCTCGCCGGTCACCTGTTCTGCGAGACCCCGCGCCTGTTCTGCGACATCGCCGAGCAGGACGGCGCGCCGGTGGGTTTCGCCATCTGGTTCTACAACTACTCGACTTTCCGGGGCCGGCACGGGATCTATCTGGAGGACCTGTTCGTGGTCCCGGAGGCGCGTGGCCTGGGGGCGGGCAAGGCGCTGCTGCGGGCCCTGGCCCAGCGTTGCGAGGCGCAGGGTCTGGCGCGGCTGGAATGGGCGGTGCTCAACTGGAACGCGCCCGCCATCGCCTTCTATGACGGGCTGGGCGCCGGGGCGCAGACGGAGTGGACGGTGCGCCGCCTGACCGACCAGGCGCTGGTGAGCCTCGCGCGGAGCTAGACCTTGATGTCGATGATCGCCGGGCCGGCCTGTTTGCCCTCGGGATCGGCCTTGGCCTGGTTCTCGAGCATTTCCAGCATGGCTTCCTTGATCCGCCGGGCAAGTTCTTCCGCGATGGATGACTCTGTCGACGCCCGCTGCTTGGGATCGAGCTTGGCCAGGTCGCCCTCGCTTGTGCCCCGGGATTCCAGGATCTCGGCGCGCAGCTTCTCCTTCAGCTTCTCGGCCTTCACCTCCTGCGCCCACTGGTAGATTCCCTTCTCGCGTATGGCGTCGAGGGTCGCCTGGGTCCTGGTCTTCGACTCTGCGGCCTTCATGGCGGCGATGTCCGCCGCGCTCGCGGGCTTGCTGACCACGTCAGCGGCTGCGGGCAAGAGCGCGCCCAGCACTGAGGCGCCGATGGCGGAAATAGACATGCGAAACTCCGGGCTACCGGTTAAGGTTACGCAAGTTTCGGGCCAGCAAGAGCCCGCCCTGGGAGGAGCCGATGAGCGCGCCGCCGAAGACGGTCCTGAGGGCCACCCCCGAGGAGGAGGCGGCGATCCGCCAGGCCGTGCGGACCGCCCAGCCAGGCTCTCCCGACAGCGTGCTGGCCGGTCCCGAGCATGTGGCGGGCCTCGTGACCCTGCTCAGCGATCCGGCGGTCTCCGGACCCATCTATGACCTGCCCAGGCCGATCAACGCCGAGACGGTGAGCGCCTGGGTGGCGGAGGCCGAAGCCCTGCGCCAGAAGGGCGAGGCGATCCTGTTCGTCTCTCTGGACCCGGCCGGCGAGGTGGCCGGATATTCGCGATTCTCGGTCTGGCCCGACCGGTCCTCGGCCGAGATCGTCGGCGGACGCCGCGCGGACCTGCAGAGCCGCGGCCAGGGCGGTGCGGGCGCGGCGCGGTCGTTCGGCTGGATGTTCGAAGCCCTGGGGGTGCGGCTGGTGGGTTTGACCGCAGCCCTGGACAATGTCCGCTCCGCCCGGGTCATCGAGGCGGCCGGCTTCGTGCGCATGGGGGAGCGCGACAGCGTGCGTCCCGATGGCACGGTCCGTCGGTCGCTCTACTGGGAGCTGACGCGGGACCAGTGGCAGGCCTTGCAGCAGGCATGAAAAAGACCCCGGCCTTTCGACCGGGGTCCTGATCGTCGTGTCGAAACGTCGGTTCTTACGCGGCGGGCGCCGGGGCCGGAGCCGGGCGTTGGACCGGGAAGAACTTCGGCGCCATCGCGGGAATGGCTTCCTTGATGATGCTGTCGACGGTCCAGCCCTCTTCCTTGGTCACGGTCTCGATGGGCCGCGGCTGCGAGTAGAGGGTGATGGTTTCGCCCGAGGAGCCGAAGATCTGGCCCGAGACGCTGGCGGCGGCCGGGGTGATCATGGCCACCGAGAAGCGGGCCGGCTGGTCGGCGCGAATCTTCTCGGCCATCACGGCGCGACGGGCGGCGGCGGCTTCATCCTTCACCGGCACCGACTGGGTCATGCGGGTCCAGGCGACCGGGGCCACGCAGTTCGAACGTACGTTGTTGCGGGCGCCTTCCATGGCGATGATCCGCGACAGGCCGGCGATGCCCATCTTGGCCGCGCCGTAGTTGGCCTGGCCGATGTTGCCCAGCAGGCCCGAGGTCGAGGTGAAGAACATGTAGGCGCCGTCGTTCTGCTCGCGGAACAGCTCGATGGTGGCGCGGGCCACGTTGAAGGAGCCGCGCATGTGGACGGCGATGACGGAGTCCCACTCGGCTTCGGTCATCTTGTGGAACATCACGTCGCGCAGGATGCCGGCGGGATTGATGACGGCGTGCAGACCGCCGAATTCCTTCTTGGCCTGCTCGACCATGCCGTAGACGGCGTCGAGGTCGGTGACGCTGTCGGAGTTGGAAACCGCTTCACCGCCCGCGGCGCGGATTTCCTGGGCGACGGACTCAGCCGGACCGGCCGAACCTTCGTCTTCGCCCTTCAGGCTGCCGCCCAAATCGTTGACGACGACCTTCGCGCCTTCCTGCGCGGCGATCAGAGCGCAATCGCGGCCGATACCGTTGCCGCCGCCCGTAACAAGAACAACTTTGCCTGAAAGAGCACCCATGAACCAATCTCCCTGAAATATAATTCGCAGACTGTTATTCGAGCCTGTCGGCCTTGCGCAAGGCTGGAAACAGTTTCGCCCAGACGCCGGTCACGATCAACGCGCCAACGCCACCGAAAACCGCCGCGCCCACGGGACCGAAGAACCGGGCGACAACGCCGCTCTCGAATTCCCCCAGTTCGTTGGACGCCCCGATGAACAGCGACGATACGGCGGCCACCCGGCCGCGCATGTGGTCGGGGGTCACGATCTGCACGAGGGTCTGGCGGACATAGACGCTGAGCATGTCAGCGCCCCCCAGGACGGCCAGGGCCGCCACCGAGAGCGGCAGAGACTTTGAGAGGCCAAAGACGATGGTGGCCATTCCGAACACCGCCACGCCCGCGAACATGGTGAGCCCCGCGTGCTGGCGGATCGGCCGGGTGGCCAGGACCACCGCCACCAGGGTGGCGCCGATGGCCGGGCCTGCCCGCAGCAGGCCAAAGCCCTCTGGCCCGACATGCAGGACATCGCGCGCGAACACCGGCAGCAGGGCTGTCGCTCCGCCCAGGAGCACGGCGAACATGTCCAGCGAGATGGCGCCGAAGACGATCTTGTTGGTCCAGGTATAGACCAGCCCCTCCTTGATCAGGGCCCAGCGGGAGCCCGCCTGGACGATCGGCTTGGTCACGGCGCGGATCATGAAGACGCACACGAACGACAGGCCGTAGAGCACCGTGGTGACGGAGTAGGAGAGGCCGGTGGAGTGGGCCAGCAGCAGGCCGCCGATGGCCGGGCCGACGATGGAGCCCCCTTGCCAGGCCAGGGAATTCAGCGCGATGGCCCGGGGCAGCAGGCTGCGCGGCACCAGCATGGGAGCCAGCGCGGTGGCTGAGGGGCCCATGAAGGCGCGGCTGGCGCCGAACAGGGCCGAGAGCACCAGCAGCAGCGGGATGCTGGCGAAATCGTAGATCGAGGCCAGGGCCAGGGTGACCGCGGTGGCGATCTCGCCCGTGTAGCAGAGCAGCAGCACCTTGCGCCGGTCGTGGCGGTCGGCGGTCTCGCCGGCGATCGGCGACAGCAGCAGGACCGGGATGAAGGCGGCCAGGCCGATCATACCGACATAGAAGGCCGACTGCTTCACATCCATGGTCTCGCGGGCCACGGCGTACATCTGCCAGCCCAGGGCGACGCTCTGGATCTGCACCCCCAGGGTCGCGCCGACGCGACCTATCCAGAACAGCACGTAGTCGCGCCGCTTCATCAGCTCGCGAAGGGTGGCGGGTTCGGCCGGGCCGTCGGGGAGAGTCTCGGTCATGGGCGGCGGACCTTGCGGCGCCACGGCCGCGCTCGCAACGCGTGATTGACGCGCAGGCCACATGGCCCTATCGCCGCGCTTGTTGATCGAAGTTCCGGGCCTGACGTCATGCGACGACTGCGACGAACCGGGCGCGCCCGCCGCGCCAGTTAGAACCGCCCGCCGGTCTGCGCATTGTTGCGCGACCGGTGACCGTCGCACTTCGAAGAAGATCCCATGCCCATGACTCTCTCCGCCGCCGCGCAGGCGCCGACCCTCAAGCTTGAACAGGATCAGGATGGCCCGGCCATCGAGATTCTGCTGGACCACGCCTTCGGGCCGGGCCGCTTCACCAAGGTCTCCGAACGGGTCCGCGAGATCGCCGAGTTCCGGCAGGACCTGTCCTTCTGCGCCTGGGACGAGAGCCGCCTGGTGGGCTGTGTGCGCATGACCCGCATTCGGGTCGGGGGGACGGAGGCGATATTCCTGGGGCCCCTTGCCGTCGCGGCCGACGTGCGCAAGTTCGGAACCGGCGGCGCCCTGGTGCAGCGGGCCTGCGAGGCGGCCCAGGCCGCCGGCTTCGCAAGTGTGCTGCTGGTGGGGGACGAACCCTATTTCGGCCGCTTCGGATTCTCCGCCGCCCCGGCCAGGGCCGTGCGCCTGCCGGGACCGGTGGATCAGCGCCGCGTGCTCGTGCGGCCGCTGCGTGAGGGCGGCGCGGACAACCTTTCCGGCCTCGTGGTCGCGCCCTGACCTAGGGTCGCGCTTGAGGCGGGCCGCCACGCGCCCTACCTTGGATCCATGACCGAAACGCCCAGCAAGACCGGCCTCGAAGGCGTGATCGCCGCCGCCAAGCAGGCGCCGGGCCGCGGCCTGCCGCCCGTGCACCTCTGGCATCCGACCCACTGCGGCGATATCGACATCGTCATCAAGAAGGACGGCCTCTGGTTCCACGAGGGCACGCCCATCGGCCGCGAGGCCCTGGTGCGCCTGTTCTCCACCGTCCTGCGCAAGGACCCCGACGGTTTCCACCTGGTGACCCCGGTGGAGAAGATGAAGATCACGGTGGAGGACGCCCCCTTCATCGCCGTGCGCGTCGATAAGGTAGGTGACACCCTGAAATTCCTCACCAATGTCGGCGACGAGGTCGAGGCGGGCCCTGAGAACGAAATCCGCGTCGAGATGGACGCCACCACCGGCGAGCCGCGCCCCTACCTCCACGTCCGCCGGGGCCTGGAGGCGCTGATCGCCCGGCCGGTCTTCTATGAACTCGTGGAGCTCGCAGAGGAGCGCGAGACGCCCGAAGGCTTGCGCCTGGGCGTCGCCTCCGGCGGCGCCTGGTTCCCGGTGGGTCCGGCCGGAGCGCACCTTCCGTGAACCCGGCCCAGGCGTCGACCGCCACCCGCGACTGGATCATGGCTCACCTCGATCCCCTGGAGGAGCGTGAGCCCGTGTCCGGAGCGACCCGCTCGGACTTCGACCTGTCGGGCCAGTACGGAGACCCGCCTGCCGCACTGACCCCCGCCTCGGTGCTGGTGGGACTGGTCGAGCGGGAAGGGGCCTATTCGGTGATCCTGACCCGCCGGGCCGACACCCTGCGTCGCCATACCGGCCAGATCGCCCTGCCGGGCGGCCGCCGCGATCCGGGGGAGACGCCCTGGCGGACCGCCCTGCGTGAGGCCCACGAGGAGGTGGGCCTGCACCCCGACTACGTCATGCTGGCGGGGCTGTCCTCACCCTATGTCACCGGGACCGGCTTCCTGATCACCCCGGTGGTGGGGTTTGTCCGTGAAGGCTTCACGCTCACCGCCAATCCGGCCGAGGTGGCCGACATCTTCGAGACGCCCTTCGGTTTCCTGATGGATCCCGCCAATCACGAGGAGCACGAACGTGAGGCGCCGACCGGGGAAAAACGCAGGTTCTACGCCATGACCCACGCCGAGCGCTTCATCTGGGGCGCGACCGCCGGGGTGTTGCGGGGGCTCTATGAGCGGCTCTACGGCGCGGCCGTTGCTTGAGGTCCTCGCCAGCCGCGCCCTGCTCGTGGCCCTGCCTTTCGGCCTCTGGTTCCTGTGGCGCGAGGTCGCCCGGCGCACCGGGCGGGAGATGGGATCCACCCCCTGGGCCTGGCTGTTCGCCGCGGGCGCGGTGCTGATGGGGGTTTCGCTGATGGCCACGGCTGTGTTCCATGGCGACAACCGCGGCCAGGTCTATGTCCCCGCCGAGGCCGCCCCCGACGGGCGCATCACCCCCGGCCATTTCGAGAAGAGAGCGCCCCAGACGCCATGACCGACAACATTGGCCAACAGCCCTGGATGAAGACCCCGCAGGTCGTCGCCGTGATGGACGCCCTGGAGGCGCGCGGCTTCACCGGCTGCGCGCGCTTCGTGGGGGGCTGTGTGCGCAATTCGTTGCTGAATCGGCCTATCGAAGACATCGACATCGCCACCACCCTCACCCCCGACCAGATCACCGAGGCCCTGCAGGAGGCGGGGATCAGGGCCGTACCGACGGGGGTCGAGCACGGCACCATCACCGCGGTGGCCGACAGTCAGCCCTTCGAGATCACCACCCTGCGCCGGGACGTCTCCACCGACGGCCGCCGCGCGGTGGTGGCCTTCACCCAGGACTGGACCGAGGACGCCCAACGCCGCGACTTCACCCTGAACGCCGTCTATGCCGACCGCGACGGGACGCTCTTTGACCCTACGGGCAGGGGGATCGAGGACGGCAAGGCGGGCCGCATCGTCTTCGTCGGCGACGCCATGACCCGCATTCGCGAGGACTATCTGCGCATCCTGCGCTTCTTCCGGTTCCAGGCGTGGTACGGCAAGGGCGACGCCGACGAAAAGGCGCTGGCCGCCTGCAAGGCCCTGAAGGAATCCCTCTCCGGCCGCCCCGCCGAGCGCACCGCCAAGGAGCTCACCAAGCTGCTGGCCGCCGAGGAACCGCGTCCTGCCATGGCGCTGATGGCGCAGACCGGGGTGCTTGGGACGATCCTGCCCTGCGCCAAGGACCTGGCCGCCTTCAACCAGCTTGTCGAGATCGAGACCGACCAGCTGTTCGAGAACGACCCCATACTGCGGCTGGCGACCCTGATCCCCGAGGACCAGGTCGGGGCGGCCCAGATCTCCGAGCGCCTGCGGCTCTCCAACGAGGTTCGCGACCGCCTGGTGGCGGCCGTCGGCAAGACGCCCCGCATCACCAGCTGGATGAGCCCCCGCGAAATCCGCCGCGCCGTCTACGCCATCGGCCTGCGGGCGCTCACCGACCGGGTGAAACTGGCCTGGGCGAAGTCGGGCCGCACCTCGGTCACGCACCAGTGGCGGGGCCTGCTGGCCCTGGCCGAGAGCTGGTCGCCGCCGCCGTTCCCGCTGACCGGCGAGGACGTGATCCAATCGGGCGTGCCCAAGGGCCCGATGGTGGGCCAGGTGCTGCGCGAGGTGGAGGACTGGTGGATCGATCACGACTTCATCGACGACAAGTTCTCGGCCATCGAGAAGCTGAAGGCGGTGGCCCAGGGCATGGCCTATTGAGGCTGGGGATCCTCGAGACGGGCGCCCCGCCCAAGGACGTCGACCAGTTCGGCGACTATCCCGCCATGTTCCGCGCCCTGTTCGGCCAGGACGCCTACGATTACGCTACCTTCGACATTCAGGCGGGGGAGCTCCCCGATAGCACAGACGCCTGCGCGGCCTATCTGATCACCGGCTCATCGGCCGGCGTCTACGACCCGCTGCCCTGGATCGAGCCGCTGAAGGACTTCCTGCGCGCGGCGAAGGGGACGCCGATGGTGGGCGTCTGTTTCGGTCACCAGATCATGGCAGAGGCTTTCGGCGGCAAGGTGATCCAGTCCCCCAAGGGCTGGGGGGTGGGCCTGCACCGCTATGAGGTCCGCCAGCCCGAGGCCTGGATGGACGCCCCCCGCTTCAGCATCCCCGCCTCGCACCAGGACCAGGTGGTTGAGGCGCCGCCGGGCGCCCGGGTGATCGCCGCCAACGCGTTCACCCCCTTCGGCATGCTGGCCTATGGCGACCAGCCGGCGATTTCCCTGCAGTTGCATCCGGAGTTCGAGCCCGCCTACGCCCGCGCCCTGATCGAGAGCCGCCGCGGCAGCCGCTATACCGACGCCCAGGCCGACCAGGCGATCCTGTCCTTCGAACAGCCCGACGACCGGTCCCGGGTCGGAGGCTGGATCCAGCGATTTCTGGAGGAAGCAACGCTTCGCCGGTCCTGACGTTCTGGATAAGGCGCCGCTTCCGCGCCGGCCGGAAATCGCCTCATGCGCCACGCCAGCGCCCTGCTTATGTCCCTCGGCGCGGCCGGTCTCGTCGCCGCCGCGACACTGACCGCCCAGGCCCAGACCGCGCCCAGCCAGACCGCCGCCTCAGTCCTGGCCGAGATGGAGCAGCGGACCTCCCTGAAGCCCGCAGCCTCGTTCAACAGCATCGCCGACAAGAACGCACGCTCGGTCGCCCTCTTCGAGGAGGCCGGCAAGGTCATCACCCATCCCCGCTGCGCCAACTGTCATCCCGTGGACCGCCCCGCCCAGGGCGACGACCGCCATCCGCACATGCCGGTGGTGTCGCGCGGAGAGGATGGTCATGGAGAGGGGCTGAGCTGCGCCTCCTGCCACACCGCCAAGAACGTCTGGGTGGGCGGGACTCACATCGTCACCATCCCCGGCAACCCGAAGTGGGCGCTGGCGCCGGCCTCCATGGCCTGGCAGGGCAAGACGCTTGGCGAGATCTGCGCTCAGCTCAAGGATCCGGCCCGCAACGGCGGCAAGACCCTGGCCCAGATCCAGGAACACATGGCCGGGGACGAACTGGTGGCCTGGGGCTGGGACCCCGGCCTTGGCCGGACCCCCGCGCCGGGAACCCAGGCGCAGCTGGGCGAACTCTTCCAGGCTTGGATCGACACCGGCGCCAAATGCCCGGCGTCCGGCGGGGCCAAGGTGCCCAGCCACGACCTCAAGGCCGAGATGGCGACAATGAAGCCGGCGATCTAGCCGGCCGCCGCCAGAGGGGTCAGAGCCAGGCCACCATCGGGGGCATGGAGGAGAGGATCGTGTCGATGTTTCCTCCCGCCTTCAGGCCGAACATGGTGCCGCGGTCGTAGAGCAGGTTGAACTCGACGTAGCGGCCGCGGCGGACCAGCTGCTCCATCCGGTCCTGTTCGGTCCAGGGTTCGCTCATGCGGTGTCGGACGATCTTGGGATAGACCTCCAGGAAGGCCTCGCCGACGGCGCGGGTGAAGGCGAAGTCCTTCTCGAAGTCGCCGGAATTGTGCCGGTCGTAGAAGATACCGCCGACCCCACGGGTCTCCTTGCGGTGCGGCAGGTAGAAGTACTCGTCGCACCAGACCTTGTACTTGGCGTGCCAGTCGGGATCGAAGGGATCGCAGGCCGCCTTCATCGCGGCGTGGAACAGGACGGCGTCGTCGGCCTCCTCGCTACGCTGCTCGTCGACCATCGGTGTCAGATCGGCCCCGCCGCCGAACCAGCTTTCGGCGGTCGACAGGAAGCGGGTGTTCATGTGGACGGTGGGCACCCGCGGCGAGCGCGGGTGGATGATCAGGCTGATGCTGGCCGAGACATAGGACGGGTCCTTGTCGGCGCCGGGCATCTGGGCCGCCATTTCCGGCGAGAAGCGGCTGGTGGCCGCCGAGGTGTGGACCCCCGCCTTTTCGAACAGGCGTCCCTTGAAGTGCCCCCCGACCCCGCCGCCGACACCGGTCTCCCGGGTCCAGGGGCGCATGTCGAATCGCTTGGGCTCCTCGGGATAGAGCTCCGGGGGCGCCTCGGCCTCCAGTTGCTCCAGCTCGGCGACGATGCGGATCTGCAGGTCTTCGAACCACGCCTTGGCGCGGGCGCGACGGTCTTCAATTTCGGGAGGAAGGCTGCTCATGCCGGTGGCTTAGGAAATTGGCCGGTCTGGCGCAACGCTTCGGAAAGGCCGATCGCCGCCGAGACCGTGACGTTCAGGGAACGCATTCCAGGTATCAGCGGAATATAAACCCGCGCGTCGGCGCTCTCGTGAACCTCGTCGGGAACCCCCGCGCTTTCGCGCCCAAACAGCAGCACGTCGTCGGGTTGGAAGGCGAAGGCGTGCAGGGGCTCGGCGGCCTTGGTTGTGAACAGAACGATGCGTCCGGGCCTGTTTTGCGTAAAATCGGCCCATCCGGGGTGCCGCGTCACTTCGCCCGGCTCACCATAATCGAGGGCCGCGCGGCGGATCGCACGGTCGGAAAGCGGGAAGCCACAGGGCTCTATGACGTGAATTCCGACCCCCATGCAGGCGCCGAGACGTAACGCCGCTCCAAGGTTTTGCGGAATGTCCGGTTGAAAAAGCGCCAGCAGCATTCTAAGCGATCCAGCCTACGGGATTGGCCGGGGCTAGGCGCGAATCACGGAAGGGGCGGCCGCAACGCGCGATCGCTGTAACTTCCGGCAATTCGACCTGCTCCAGCATTGAATTCCGAATGGCCCTTACCAGAACGTCTGGCAGGGTCGAAGACGGGTCTCGGCGCAAAGTCGCGGCCGCAAGCGAAGGGTAGCTTTAAGGTGGCCGACACCGTGGTGGGCGCAAACCCCGATCCTCATGCCTCGGGCGAAGACCCGAACCGGCGTGATTTCATTCACATCGCCGCGGCCGTCATGGCCGTGGGCGCGGTTGGGGCGTTGGCCTGGCCGTTCATCGACCAGATGAACCCGGCCGGCGACACCCTCGCCCTCGCCTCGGTGGAATTCGACCTGACCAAGGTCGAAGCTGGCCAGCAGGTCACCATCAAGTGGCGCGGCAAGCCGCTGTTCATCCGGAACCGGACGGGCAAGGAGATCGCCGAGGCGATCAAGGACGACAACGCCGACCTGCGCGATCCGCAGACCGACGAGGAACGCCACAAGCCCGGCAAGGCCCAATGGCTGATCCTGATCGGCACCTGCACCCATCTGGGCTGCGTGCCGACCTTCGGCGGCGGTGAGTACGGCGGCTGGTTCTGCCCGTGCCACGGCTCGCACTACGACACCTCCGGTCGCATCCGGAAAGGTCCCGCGCCGACGAACTTGGCGGTGCCGGACTACGCCTTCCTGTCGGACACCAAGGTCAAGGTGGGCTGAAAACGATGAGCGGACATTCCAACTACGAGCCGAAGACCGGCTTCGAGCGCTGGCTCGACACCCGACTGCCGATCGTGCGCCTGGCGTATGACAGCGTCATCGACTTCCCGACCCCGAAGAACCTGAACTACTGGTGGACCTTCGGCGGCATCCTGGCGGTCTGCCTGGGCATCCAGATCGTGACCGGCATCGTGCTGGCCATGCACTATGTCCCGCACGTCGATCACGCCTTCAATTCCGTCGAGCGCATCATGCGCGACGTGAACTACGGCTGGCTGGTGCGCTACATGCACTCCAACGGGGCCTCGATGTTCTTCATCGCGGTCTACATCCACATGTTCCGCGGCCTCTACTACGGGTCCTACAAGGCCCCCCGGGAGGTGCTGTGGATCCTCGGCTGCGTGATCTACCTGCTGATGATGGCCACGGCCTTCATGGGTTATGTCCTGCCCTGGGGCCAGATGAGCTTCCACGGCGCGGTGGTGATCACCAACCTGTTCGGCGCCCTGCCGATCGTCGGCGAGTCCATCACCACCTGGCTGTGGGGCGGGTTCGCGGTGGATAACGCCACCCTGAACCGGTTCTTCTCGCTGCACTTCCTGCTGCCGTTCATGATCGCCGGCGTGGTGATCCTGCACATCTGGGCGCTGCACGTGCCCGGCAACGGCAATCCCACCGGCGTGAACGTGAAGTCCAAGGAGGACACCGTCCCCTTCCATCCGTACTACACGGTGAAGGACGGCTTCGCGATTTCGCTCTTCCTGCTGATGTTCGCCACCTTCGTGTTCTTCCAGCCCAACGCCCTGGGTGACGCGGTGAACTATGTTCCCGCCAACCCCCTGGTCACCCCCGCCCACATCGTTCCGGAATGGTACTTCCTGCCGTTCTACGCGATCCTGCGGGCGGTGCCGGACAAGCTCATGGGCGTGCTGCTGATGTTCGGCGCCATCGCCATGCTGTTCGTCCTGCCCTGGCTCGACACCTCCAAGGTGCGCTCCATGCGCTACCGTCCGACGGCGAAGCTCTACTTCGGCCTCTTCGTCCTGGCCTGTCTGATCCTGGGCTACTGCGGCGGCCGCCTGCCGGATGATCCCGTGATCCCCGGCATCTCGACCTTCCAGCTGCTGGACGCGGACCTCAACTCGATGGTCTGGCTGTCCCGCGTCGCGACGGCCTACTACTTCGGCTACTTCGTGGTCATCCTGCCGATCCTGGGCCTCACCGAGACCCCGCTGCCCCAGCCGGAATCAATCTCCGCGCCGGTGCTGTCGCATCCCGCCAACGCGCCGGCCGGCGCCGCGGCTTCGCCTGAAAAGAGGGGCTGAGCCACCTATGCTGCGCAAAGGTCTTATTCTCGCGGCGTTCGGGCTCGCTTTCGTCGCCGGCCCGGCTTTCGCCTCCGCAGGCCCCAAGGAGCCCCGCCAGGCTTCCTGGAGCTTTGAAGGTCCGTTCGGCAAGTTCGATCAGGCCCAGGTCCAACGGGGCTACAAGGTCTATCGGGAGGTCTGTGCGGCCTGTCACTCGATGAGCCTGCTGAGCTTCCGCAATCTGGGCCAGAAGAGCGGCCCCTTCTATGACGACAAGTACCCGAACCCGAACGACAATCCCTATGTGAAGTCGATCGCCAAGGACTACCAGGTCAACGACATCGACTCTGAAACCGGGGACGTCGTCCAGCGGACCGCTACCTCGGCCGACACCTTCCCGAGCCCCTTCGCCAATGAAGCCGCGGCGCGGGCCTCCAACGGCGGCGCCCTGCCGCCGGATCTGTCGGTGATGATCAAGGCGCGGCCCCAGGGCGCGCAGTACGTCTACTCGATCCTGACCGGCTACCAGGCGCCGCCGGCGGGTCTCGAAGTGCCGCCGAATCAATACTACAACCCCTACATGCCCGGCGACGTCAGCGCCTTCTACAAGGGCAAGGGCCACGTTCCGGTCGGGGGCTTCATCGCCATGGCCCCGCCGCTGGAAGCCGACAAGGTGACCTTCGACGACGGCACCAAGTCGACCCTCGACCAGCAGGCCAAGGACGTCGTGGCCTTCCTGGCCTGGGCGTCGGAGCCCAAGCAGACCGAACGCAAGCAGTTCGGCGTGGCCGCCATGATCTATCTGCTGATCTTCGCGGGTCTGCTGTGGGTCAGCTACCGCCGCATCTGGAGGAACGTCGCCCACTAGGCGCGCCGTCCTTTCGAGCACGATCCATGGCCCCGGTGAGAACCGGGGCCTTTTTCGTTTCCGGCCCATGAACAATTGCTAAGTTGCCCCGGGGTGGGCGTCCGCCGATAGGCAGGGGACGGATCGGGAGGGGCCCGCATGGCGGCCGGTGAGGGGCGCATCCGCGCCCCCGGATATCTGGCGATCTACGGCGTCCTCTGGGGCGCGGCCTTCGCCTATCTCTTTTTCAAGCAGGCTGACTGGACCTTCCCCCTGGTTTCCCTGGGGGTGTTCGGGATCCTGCTCTCGGGCGTCGCCTGGGCCCTGACGCGCAGGTCCGATCCGCCCCCTGTCAGGGTGCGGCGGCCCAAGGTCGAACTCGCCGCCGTCCTGATCTTCATGGTGATCTACGCGGTGGGCTTCCTCGGCTGGGGCATGGGGGCGCTGAAGGCCGCCATGCCGGAAGGCCAAGCCCGCGACCTGGTGGTCCTGGCCGCCAAGCTCGTGGTCCATGTCGCGATCCCGGCCCTGATCCTGCTGGCCCTGGGCGGCCGGGTGGCGCCGCTGTTCTCCACCGGCATGGATCGCAAGGGCTTCTGGCCCACCCTGATCGTCATGGGGGTGATCTTCCTGGCCCTGCTCAGCGTGGTCAGCCCCAGCCTGCAGCAGATCGGTGAGCTGCGACCCGGGCTCCAGGTCCTGGCCTGGGCCGCCCCGGCGGCCTTTGTCTGGATCGCCCTCGAGGCAGGCCTCGCCGAGGAATTCCTGTTCCGCGCGGTGCTGCAGACCCGCCTGGCCGCCGTCCTTCGCAGCGAGACCGGCGCCGTCGTCCTGGGAGCCCTGGTGTTCGCCCTGGCCCATGTGCCCGGCCTCTACCTGCGCGGCGCACCTGGCGAGCAGGGCCATTCCACCGACCTGTTCGAAGTGATCGCCTATACGATCGGCGCCCTTTCGCCCGTGGCCCTGATGCTGGGGGTGATCTGGGCCCGGACCCGCAGCCTGCTGCTGGTGGTCCTTCTGCACGCCGCCATCGACGTCCTGCCCATCCTGCCGGAGTTCCTCATCACCTGGGCTGGGCTCACGCCCATCTCCTAGAGCATGTCAGGCGCAAGTGGGCGCCGGTTCGCCGCCCGGACATGCTCTAGATTGAAGAAGATAGATCCCTTTTATCCGATCAGGTTGATTCAACCTGATTCGGAAAGGGTCTAAGGGCGGCGCAGCAGCAGCCGTCCGCGCGGGAAGTCGAACCGCAGCGACCACCGCGCGAGCACCGGCGGACCGATCGCACCCACCGCGCCCGTGACCTGCGGCTGGAGGCCGGCCTTCAGCATCTCGAACAGCTGACCGGCGAAGGACAGGGCGCGGAGTTCGGCGCGCAGGCGGCCGTAGGGCGCCACATCCTCCGCCCGGGCCCCAGGGACGCTCGCCAGGGCCTCGCTGAGCCGCACGCTGCTGTCGAGGCCCGTCGCGACCACAAAGCCGCCCACGGCCGTCCTGGGGCCGTCCGCCACCGCGGCGTCCACCACCGGCGATCCGCCGGCCATGGCCATGGCAAGGCTGCTCTCGGCCCCGAACCTCGGAGCCTTGGCCGCCGGCCAGATCTCCACACGGCAGGGCGCGAAGCTGACGTCCACCACATAGGCTGACAGCAGGTCGGCCCCGATCACCCCGGCGATGGGGGTGGGAAAGGCGTAGGTCCGGGCGTCCAGGTCCACCACCACCACTGGCCGGTCCACCAGCTTCAGGCCATCGACCCGCACCTGGCCCCGAAACGCCGGTGGCAGGCCCGCCATCTGGGCGCGGGTCTCGTGCAGCTGAGTGGTGGGGCTGCCGGTGTCGAGGATGTAGTCGCCCGCCACCCCGCCCACGTTGGCCGGGACCACCACCACGCCGTGCTCCAGCCAGCATCCCGCCGCTTGCGCGGACGCCGGGGCGAGCCACAGGGCGGCGAGGGCCAGGACGAGCTTCACTCAGGCGATTCCCGGAGGCGAGGGTCGCCTGACCATAGCCAAGGCCGGTGGCCTAGGCGATAAATGCGCATGCTCATCCCGATCCATTGCCCACCGCGCGCCGGTGGGTGCTGACGTGGCCTTCACCAAGGCCTGGCGAGACTTTCGGCGCATGCAGGACGTGGGCGCGGCCGCCTCTTGCCTGATCTATGCCGGTTCCGTGGTCCACGCCTTCAGCGTCCTGCCCGGCGGGCCGGCGGTCATCGCCCGCCATGCCCTGGTCTGGCCGGGCGCCGCCCTGTTGGCCGGCTTCGCCCTGCCGCTGCTGATCCTGCCCGCGCGCCGTGTCCTGGCGCGCTATGTCTGGATGAGTTTCCTGTCTGGCTTTGGCCAGACCCCGGTCTCGGTGCTGACCGGCGTCGGCCTGCTGGTCGTCGCCGCGGGCTTCATCTATTGGCAGGTGGCCTCGGTGGCCACGGGCGGTCCGTATCCGGCCGCTGTCTTCGGTGGCTACGCCGCCGGCATCGGCATCCTCGCCGCTCAATCGGTCCTGGCCCGGTGGCTGGAGCGCGACCCCGAGGCGCGCAAGCACATCGAGGAATAGGCTACATCTCGCCGCGGCCGCCGCCGTTGTTCATGAACACCTGCAGGGTTCGCAGCCGGGCCAGCCGGGCGGCGTCGGGGTTGTAGTCGGCGCGGCGATCGGAAACGAAGCCGTGGCCGGCGTCATAGAGGTGGACCGGAATTTCCGGATGCGCCGAGCGAATCTCCTCGACCTTCTCCAGGGGGATGGAGGCGTCGTGGCGGCCAAAGTGCAGGATCGTCGGGACCTTGGGCGTCTCCCCCACGAGTTCGCTGATGCGGCGGCCATAGAAGGCCGAGGTCGCCGAGATCCCCGTGCAGCGGCAGGCCGCCAGCCAGGTCGCCGCCCCGCCCCAACAGAATCCCGTGACGAAAACCGCAGGCGACAGGGCGTCGATGGCCGCCTGGAGATCCCCCGCCACCTGGTCCCAGGGCGTGGCGGTGGAGTACTCCACCCCCTTGGCGATGGACTCGGCGCTGTAGTCGGCCTCGAAGCCCGCCTGCAGGCGGTCGTAGAAGCTGGGCGCGATGACCTCGTACCCGTCCTCCGCATAGCCGTCGGCCAGTTCGCGGATGTGGTCGGTGACCCCGAAGATCTCCTGGATCAGCACAATCCCGCCGCGGCGCGCATCCGCCACGGGGGCGTGATAGGCCGCCAGCTCAAAGCCGTCGAACCGGCTGGTCAGGCGGATCGTTTCGCCCACCTGCTCAGGCGCCCGCGAACATGTCGAGGGTGCGCTGGCGGGCGAGGTCGGCGCTGGCCTGGTTCAGCCGCTCCGGATCCTCGTTGTTGAAGCCGTGGCCGGCGTCCTCGTAGATGTAGACCGCCACGTCCGGGTTGTGGGCCTGGACGGCGGCCTTGACGTCGTCGGCCGGGATGCCCGCGTCCTTGCGGCCGAGATGGACGATGGTGGGGCACTTGGGGGTCTTGTCGGCGTTGGCCTGGACCATGCTGCCGTAATAGCTGGAGGCGGCGGCGAAGCCCTCGAGCTGGCAGGCCGAGAGCCAGGTCAGCGACCCGCCGTAGCAATAGCCCACCACGAACACCTTGCCCGCGCCCGCCAGCGCGTCGCGCACGGCGGCGATGTCGGCCAGCGCCTGGTCCAGGGGTGTGGCGCGGGCGTGGGTGACTCCGGCGGTCAGGCCGGCGGGGTCGTGGCCGGCGGTGAAGCCCGGCTCGCGGCGGTCGTAGAGCGAGGGCGCGATGGCCTCGTAGCCGAGACTGGCCCATCGATCGACGTCGCGCCGGATATGCTCGTCGATCCCGAAGATCTCCTGGATGACCACCACGCCGCCCTTGCGCGCGCCGCTGGGCGCCGCGCGATAGACGGCGAACTCGAAGCCGTCGGCCCCGGCCAGCTTGGAAAACTCACCCATGATGTCTCTCCCGTTGTCGCCGACATAGCTAGGGGAGGCGCGGCGGATGTCCAGCAGGGTTGGCGCTTCGGATGGCCGGTCCTATGGTTTTCGGCGCTCCCCTGGGCTGGAGGCCATCCGATGAGCACGCCGCTGCTGGAGCCCGTCGGCCCGGAGATCTGGCTGTCCGCCGGGCCGGAAGTCGAGGTGGTCGGTTTCCGCTATCCGACGCGGATGGTGGTTATCCGGCTGGGCGGGGACGGTGTCCTTGTCATCTCGCCGGTCGCGCTGACCCCGGGCCTCAAGGCGGCCGTCGAGGTGCTGGGCGAGGTGCGCCACGTGGTCGGCCCCAACTCTCTGCACGATCTCTTCCTGAGCGAATGGCGGACGGCCTATCCGAGCGCCCGGTTCCACGCCGCGCCGGGGCTGCGGGGCCAACTGCCGGACCTCGCCTTCGACGCAGACCTCACCGACACCCCGCCCGCGGACTGGGCGGGAGAGCTCGAACAGGTGATCGTGCGGGGCTCTCGGATCACCCAGGAGGTGGTGTTCCTCCACCGGGCGAGCGGCACGGCGATCTTCACTGACCTGATCCAGCAGTTCCCGCGCGGCTGGTTCAAGGGCTGGCGGGCCCTGGTGGCGCGGCTGGACCTGATGACGGAGGCCGACCCCGCCGTCCCACGAAAGTTCCGCGTCGCCTTCTCAGACCGCCCGGCGGCGCGGGCGTCGCTGCGGCGCATCCTGGAATGGCCGACCACGAAGGTGCTGATGGCGCACGGCGCGCCGGTGGAGCGGGACGGCCAGGCCTTCCTCGCCCGGGCGTTCCGCTGGCTGTCGCCGTGAGTCCTAGACGTTGAAGCGGAAGTTCAGGACGTCGCCGTCGCGGACGACGTATTCCTTGCCTTCCTGGCGGAACTTCCCGGCCTCGCGAGCCCCGGCTTCGCCCTTGAGACCGACATAGTCCTCATAGGCGATGGTTTCGGCCCGGATGAAGCCCTTCTCGAAGTCGGTGTGAATCACCCCGGCCGCCTGGGGGGCGGTGTCACCCTTGTGGATGGTCCAGGCGCGGGCCTCCTTGGGGCCGACGGTGAAATAGGTCTGCAGGCCCAGCAGGTGGTAGGCCTCCCGGATCAGCTTGTTGAGGCCGGGCTCGGTGAGGCCCAGGGTTTCCAGGAACTCGGCGCGTTCATCGGCGGCGAGCATGGCGATCTCGCTCTCGATCTGGGCGGAGATGGCGACGTGGTCGGCGCCGTCGCGAGTAGCGCGCTCGGCCACCAGGCGGGACATCTCGTTGCCCTCGGCGGCCGACGCCTCATCGACATTGGAGACGTAGAGCGCCGGCTTGGAGGTCAGCAGCTGCAGCATGCGCCAGGCCTTGTCGTCCTCGTCGGCGACCTTCGCCTTGCGGGCGGGGCGGCCGGCGTTCAGCTCGGTCAGGGCCAGCTGCACGAGGCGCAGGGTCGTGGCGCTTTCCTTGTCGCCAGCCTTGGCCCGCTTCTCCAGGTTGCTGACCCGCTTCTCCAGGCTCTCCAGGTCGGCCAGCATCAGCTCGGTCTCGATGGTCTCCAGGTCGGAGAGCGGATCGACCTTGCCCTCCACATGGGTGATGTCGTCATCGATGAAGCAGCGGGCGACGAAGGCGACGGCGTCGCAGTCGCGGATATTGGCCAGGAACTGGTTGCCCAGGCCTTCGCCCTTCGAGGCGCCGCGCACCAGGCCGGCGATATCCACGAAGTTGATCCGCGCGGGGATGATCTCCTTGGACGGGATGACGGCGGCCAGGGCGTCCAGGCGCGGCTCAGGCACCGCCACGTCGCCGGTGTTGGGCTCGATGGTGCAGAAGGGATAGTTGGCGGCCTGGGCCGACGCCGTCTGGGTCAGCGCGTTGAACAGGGTCGATTTGCCGACGTTGGGCAGGCCGACGATCGCGACTTTCAGGGCCATGAACTTCCGTTTCCTATTCGAGGGCGCGACCTAGCACGTCTGCTGGCGCCGCCCAACTGTGGTGGCTCAGCTGTCGCCGCGGCTGCGGGCCTGGCGGGTGTCGCCCTTGTCGGCGGGGGCCAGGCGCAGGACCTCAGTCTGGTACTTGTCGTCCTCGCCGGCGGCCAGCAGAGGGGCGGCCTGGGCCACGGCCTTCAGCAGGTCGATGACCCAGGGCTGCTCCACCTTGTGGAAGTCCGACAGCACGTGGCCCTGAACCTTTTCGGGATGGCCCGGGTGGCCGACGCCGAGCCGGGCGCGGCGGAAGTCGGGGCCGATATGGGCGGTCACCGAGCGGACGCCGTTGTTGCCGGCCGCGCCGCCGCCGGTCTTCATGCGGAACCGGCCGGGCGCCAGATCGATCTCGTCATAGAACAGCACCACGTCGGCCGGGTTGGCCTTGTAGAACTTCACGGCGGCGCCGACCGAGCGGCCGCTCTCGTTGTAGAAGGTCTGGGGCTTTAGGATCAGGGCCTTCACAGGGCCGGCGGGCGTGTCGATCTCGCCCTCGCGGGCCAGGCCCGAAAACTTCGAGCGCTCGGGTCCGAACCGCCATTGCTTGGCGATCTCGTCCACGGCGATGAAGCCGATGTTGTGACGGTTCTTGGCGTACTGGGCGCCGGGATTGCCTTGGCCCGCGAGGATCAGCATGGCGCCAGGCGGCTCGGCCCCCCGAAGGGGGCCGGCCAGTCTCTAGATCACGATGGTTTTGGATCGAAACGATCCAAAACCATAAGACGTGATCGATTGTTGAAGATTAGAGCGGGATTGGCGCGAAAAACCGGTTCCCACTTTTTCGCATCCCGCTCTAGACGGTGGTGGAGGCCGCGGCGGCCGCCGCGTCGTCGGTGGCGGCGTCAGCGGAGGCCGAGGCCGAGGAACCGGCCAGGGTGGCGACCACGAAGTCACGGTCGACGGCGGGCTTGACGCCTTCCGGCAGGATGAACGCTGACATGCGGATGGTGTCGCCGATTTCCGCCCCGGTCAGGTCGAAGACCAGCTCTTCGGGGATGTGGTCGGCGGGGCAGGCCAGCTCGACGGTGTGACGCACGATGTTGAGCGTGCCGCCCTTCTTGAGGCCGGGGGACTCTTCCTGATTCTTGAAGTGCACGGGCACTTCGATCTTGATCAGCTGGTGCTCGTCGACGCGGTACAGGTCGAAGTGGACCGGCTCGTCGTTGACGGGGTGCATGTCCACGGCCTTGGCGATGACCGGCTGGGTCTCATCGCCGTACTTCAGGGTCACCAGGTGGCCCAGCAGCTTGCCCGTATAGAGCGCCTTGCGGAATTCGTTGGCCTTCACGGCGATGGCGACCGGATCCTTGGCGCCGCCGTAGAGCACGCCGGGGACCATGCCCGCGCGGCGGGTCTCGCGCGCACCACCGGTGCCGGTGCGATCGCGAACTTCAACGTTCAGAATGATATCGGCCATGGCCTTGCCTCAAAACGAAACCGCCGCGCGAAGTGCCGCGCGGCGACGGACGACCCTCCTGGGGTCGAAAGGTGGGCGTAAATACACAAAAGCCCCGCCCGTGGCAACGGGCGGGCGCAGATGTTTTAGCGCTTCTTGGTGTCGGCCTTGGCGGGCGTCACCTTGTAGGGGGCCGAGCCGTCGGCCACCCGGATCTTCGGAATGAACTTGGCCTCGAAGGGCTCGGTGTTGCCGGAGGCTTTGATCACGCAGCGACCGGTGTCCATCATGATGTGCTGGCCGAGGCAGAAGACATCCTCGTAGTGCGGCTTGGAGACCGCCAGGCACTGATAGAGGTTCAGCTTGGCCATGTTCATGCAGAAGGCGACGTTGGGCTCGGCCATCACCGCCATCAGGGTGTCGACATTGGCGTCGCCGCCTTCGCCCAGGGCGGCGAGCGCCGCCACGGCCATGCCGCGCACTACGATGGGGCTGTAGGGCGGAGTGGCCGGTTCGGCGGTCAGGCCCAGGGGCGAGACGCCCAGGGCCGCCTGCTGCAGGCGCGCGGTCTCGGCGAGGTCGCCGACCACCGGGGTGGCCGACAGGCTCTTGGCCTGCGACAGCCGCAGGTCGCGGTTGAGGACGTCGGACTTCGACCACTTCTGCTTCTGGAGGTCATAGGCCGACTGCTTCACCGCCTTGCCGGCGTCGTAGAGTTGCTGGCCCTCATTGCCGAGCGCGGTCTTCACCAGGCCCGCGGCGCTGGCCGAGCCGGCGATGCCCACGACATAGGCCGGGTCCTTGAGGATCGCGGCCACCACTTCGCGGCGCTGATCCACATTGACGGCGTAGGTGCGGACCCCGGCCACGAAGGCGGGGTCCTGCAGGGCGACGACGGCGGCGTAGGCCGTGGCGCCGCGCTGAAGCTGCTTGGGCTCGTAGGCGGCTCCGACGGCCACGCCCTTGGCGATGGCCTCACCATCGGCGAAGTCGGGTGTCACCGCGCTCACGCGGGCCATGTAGTAGCGATAGGCGGCCGCCTGCTCGATCAGCTTCGGCGACAGGCTCACCGCGGGCGGCGGCGGCGGCGGCGGCGGCGGCGCGGGCTGCGAACAGGCCGACAGCAGGGCCGCGAAGGCGATGGCGGCGAGCGTGCCGGTCGCGCGAATGGCAGAGGTCATCCTGAAGCTTCCCCAGAAGATAAGCGCGCGAACCTAGCACAGACGCGCAGGCGAGAATGTGACCGCAGATGCTTAACCCTTGTTAACCAAGCGTGGCCGTTTCAGGGGGAGGTCAGCAAGTCCCGTGCCGGAAAGGTGTTAGAATCCAGGATGAACTGTCAGTCGAACAGTTTCGACACCGACTCCTCATTGGCGATGCGCCGGATGGCCTCCCCCAGCAGCTTGTCGCAGCTGACATAGCGCAGCTTGGACTTGTCGCTGGCGCCTTCGGAGGCGGAGATGGAGTCGGTCATCACCAGCTCCTTCAGGATCGAGGAATTGACCCGGTCGATGGCCGCCCCCGACAGCACGCCGTGGGTGACATAGGCCGAGACCTCGGTCGCGCCGCCGTCCACCAGGGCCTGGGCCGCGTTGCACAGCGTGCCGCCACCGTCGATGATGTCATCGAACAGGATGCACCGTCGGCCCGACACGTCGCCGATGATGTTGGCCACCTCGCTCTTGCCGGGGCCCGAGCGGCGCTTGTCGACGATGGCCAGTTCGGCGTTCAGCCGGCTGGCGACCGCCAGGGCCCGCACCACGCCGCCCACGTCGGGAGAGACGATCATCAGCTCGCTGGTCTTGTCGTAGTTTTCCTTGATGTCGGCGGCCAGCAGCGGCGCGGACACCAAGTTGTCGGTGGGGATGTCGAAGAAGCCCTGAATCTGGCCCGAGTGCAGATCCATGGTCAGCACCCGGTCGGCGCCGGCGCGTTCGATCAGGTTGGAGACCAACTTGGCGGAGATCGGCGTGCGGCCGCCAGTCTTCCGATCCTGCCGGGCATAGCCGAAATAGGGCATGACGGCGGTGATCCGCTTGGCCGAGGCGCGCCGCAGCGCGTCGATGCAGATCAGCAATTCCATCAGGTTGTCGTTGGTGGGGTAGCTGGTGGACTGCAGTACGAAGACGTCCTCGCCGCGGACGTTCTCGTCGATGGTCACCCAGACCTCGTTGTCGGCGAAGCGCTTCACCTGGGCCTTGGTCAGGGGCAGGTCGAGGTGGGAGGCCACGGCCTCGGCGAGCGCTCGATTGGAGTTGCCAGCCAGCAGCTTCATGAGAACTCCCGCAATGTCTCGCCGATGGGCGGGGCTTGTAGCAGGCGAGCCGCCAGCGGCAAGGCCCGGCGGCGATTAGACCAGCGTTATCGCCGAAAGCAGGCGGCCGAAGTCAGGCTCACCCCGCTTGAAGGCGCGGCGGTTGGAGAAGAACAGGGCCTCCTCGGCGCAGGTGTCATGGCCGATCCACGCCGCCGTGCCGACGCCCGCCGCCTGGAGGCGTGAGACCACGAAGCCCGGCAGATCGAACATCGGCTTTTCGGCCGTCTCGCCCGGCGCAAAGAAGCGTTCGTGGTCGGCGTCCTGGCCGATGAAGGCGGCCAGGAACTCCAGCCCCACCTCATAGGAGGCCTGGCTGATGCAGGGCCCCACCACGGCCACCATCCGCGAAGGCTCGGCGCCCAGGCCCGTCATGGCGGCGACGCAGGCCTCGGCCACGCCGTTCAGCGCCCCCTTCCAGCCGGCGTGGGCAGAGGCCACGACGCGGCCCTCCGCGTCGGCGATCAGGATCGGCGCGCAGTCGGCGGCCAGCGCTCCGCACAAGACGCCGGGGTTGGCGGTGACCACCGCGTCGCCTTCAGGCCGCTCGTCGCCCCAGGGCTGGTCGGCGACCAGGGCCGTGGCCGAGTGGATCTGGTAGCAGGTCGACAGCGCGCCGGCCGACAGGCCGAAGTGCTCGGCCGCCCGGCGCCGGTTCTCGGCGACATCGGCGGGCTCGTCGCTCGAGCCGCGCCCCACGTTCAGGCTGTGATAGATCCCGGTCGACACCCCGCCAGCCCGCGTGAAGAAGCCGTGGCGGACGCCGGGCAGGTCCAGCAGCGGCGACGTCAGTGGGTTCATTTCAGGCCTCAAAGCCGGGCGGGGCCAGGCCCGGGGTGTGGATGCAGACGGCCTTGAACAGTTCGCCCATCTGGTCGGGGGAGACCAGTCGTTCCAGCTGCCGCTCGATCACTTCGCTGCGGTCGGGGCGGGCGGCGGTGAGCGCCTCGGCCCGTGCGCCGATCCCCAGCCTGACCAGGAACTCGCCCTGGGTGAGGATGGGCGCCGTCGCCGCCCCCTCCCTCGCCGCCGCCGCCAGCACGGCGGGGAAATCGGCATGGACGGTGAGGTCGGCCGCGCCCGGACTGGCCAGGGGACTTTCCTTCACATGGCGGCGCAGGGCCTGGAGGGTGTCGCCGAAACCAGGCTGGTCGCGGCCATAGTCGATCAGCAGGGCCGCCCCGCCATCAGCGGCGATCCGCGCGCCGATCTCCGAGCCCAGCGCCTCCTGGGCCGGAGACTGTTCCAGCACCGAGCCGGCCGGAGCGTCCGGCGCCAGGTCGCCGATCGCCGCGCCCGCCAGGCCGAAGGCCAGTTCGCCGGCGTCGTTCAGCCCCACCACGCGCTCGGCCCAGCGCTTGTCGGTCCGTACGAACTGGCGCGGCGGCAGGCAGTCCAGCAGTTCGTTGGCGACCAGGATCATGGGCGCTTCGTCCGGAACCTCGGCCAGGGACGCGGCCCAGGTCACGCCGTCGCCCAGCACCTGCCGCTGCCGGGCCTTCAGAGGGGCGGAGGTCTCCACCAGCCAGACGTCGGCGGCGGCGACGAAGTCCGGCGCCAGGCGCGCGGCCCGCAGCATGTCGTCCATCAGGGTCCCGTCGCCCGGCCCGATCTCCACCAGTCGGAAGGGCGAGGGACGGCCCATCGCCTGCCAGCACGCCACGGCCCACAGGCCGATAAGCTCGCCGAACATCTGGCTGACCAGGGGCGCGGTGATGAAGTCGCCGTCCGCGCCCAGGGCCGGGCGCGTCGCGTAGTAGCCGTCCGCCGGATCGTGCAGGCAGGCGGTCATGTACTGGGCCACGCTCATCGGTCCGCTCTCGCGGACCTGGGCGATCAGCCGGTCACGCAGGCCCATCGGTTTCGATCTTGAACGGATCGCGCGCCGGCGGCTCGCCCTCGACGACCTCCTCGACCTGGGCCTCCAGGCCGACCTCGGGCTGGGGCAGGGGCTCGCGCATGCCGCGCCAGATCAGCCAGGCGCCGCCGAGCGCCATCGGGATCGACAGCATCATCCCCATGGTCAGGCCCAAGGGGAAGGCGGGCAGGTAGGCGTCCGGCTCGCGGACATTCTCGATCAGGGTGCGGGCGATCCCGTAGCCGAGGAAGAACATGCCCGCCACCACCCCGCGCCGGTTCAGCAGCTTGGCGTGATGGGTGGCGATCCGCAGGATGATGAACAGCAGCAGGCCCTCCAGCAGGGCCTCATAGATCTGGCTGGGGTGGCGCGGCATGATCCCGGCGTCGGGGAAGACCACGCCCCAGGGCAGGCTGGTGGGCCGCCCCCAGAGCTCGCCATTGATGAAGTTGGCGATGCGCACGAAGAAGATGCCGATGGGCGCCGCGGCGGTGATCACGTCCCCCAGGCGGAAGACATCGACCTTGTTGACCCGGGCGAACAGCAGGGTGGCGATCAGCACGCCGAGGACCCCGCCGTGGAAGCTCATCCCCCCCTTCCAGGTCTTGAACACCTCCAGCGGGTCGGTGACGATCAGGGCCGGTGTGTAGAAGAACACGTGCCCCAGCCGGCCGCCGACGATGATCCCCAGCGTGATCCACAGGATCAGGTCGTCGATCTGGGCGGGGCTGGCGGGAGGCCCGCGCAGGGGCCACAGGGCCTGGTTGCGCGCCATCGAGGTGATGTAGCGCCAGCCGATCAGGATGCCGGCCACGTAGCCCAGGGCATACCAGCGGATGGCGAAGGGGCCGATGTGGATGAGGACGGGGTCGATGTCCGGGAAGGGCAAGGCCAGGCGCTCCGAGAAGATGTCCTCGCGGTTTAGACGGAAACCCCGTGGCTTTCATCCCCTCAGCTCCCATATAAGGAAGCATGCAGACCCAGAACCCCTTCCTCGACGAGATGGCCAAGCTGACCGGAGCCGCCATGGGCCTCGCCCAGAGCGCCGGCGAAGAGGCCAAGGCCGCGTTCCGAGCCCAGGCCGACCGCATGGTCGCCGAGCTCGACCTGATCCGCCGCGACGAATTCGAAGTGCTCAAGGCCGAGATCGTCGCCTTGCGCGCCGAGATCGCCGCTCTGAAGGGCGCTGACGCCCCGAAGAAGGCGTCCAAGAAAGCCTGATTGCGCGGCATAACGACCTAAACACACGAATGTGGCTCGCCCCCCGGAAGAAGCCGGTGACAGGCGACCCACGAACCAGACTAGTTTCAAGATCGCAGGCGATTCGGGGCGCGCTCGCTCCTCCGGACGCCGTACGCGAAAGGGTCTCATGGACACGCCTCTGTCTGACGAAGACGTCCTGCTCGCCCACGACCCGCTCGATGTCGTTGAGCATGTGCTGCAAGCCGAGAATCTTCAGTTCGATCGCACCGAGGAAGGCGACCTCGCCTTCACCCTGGCCGGCGACTGGAAGGACTACGAACTCTGGTTCGCCTGGCGGCCCGAGGCCGACTGCCTGCAGCTCTGCCTCTCGGTGGATATCCAGGTCCGCGCCGAACAGCGCGCCGCGGCCTTCGAACTGGTCTCCACCGTCAACCAGCGCGTCTGGCTCGGCCACTTCGAGGTCTGGGACGACGGCGAGATCGTCTTCCGCCACGCCATGGCTCTGATGACCGGCGAGCGCCCGACGCTCGCCCAGGCCGCGGCCATGATCGACGTCGCCATGGAAGGCGCCGACCGCTTCTACCCGGCCTTCGACTTCATGGCCCGGGGCGGCAAGTCGCCTGCCGAGGCCATCGCCGCCTGCATGTTCGACACGGTCGGCGAAGCCTGACTCGCCAGTCTCGCCGCCAGGGCCGGGACCCGCGCGAGCCGGTCCTGGGTCAGGGCTTCCCCCGCCGATCCGTCAAACCATCGCGTTGGGGCAAGCGTTCCTCCCATAGGTAGCTGTCTGCTGTGTCTGCTTGAGTCAGATCAAGGCGGCCAGACGATCTTCCGCCCAATCTGAGTTGGCTGGCCCTCGGGTGGGCCAGTTCCGCCCATCGCGGCCGATGCATAGACTTCCAACGTCGGGGTGCTAGTAGGCGCTGCAATGTCGGTCTTCAGGACAATTGGTGGCAAGGCGTCAGCCTTCGCGCTGATACTGGCGTGCATGGCGATCGCCCTGCGCGTCTTCATCCCGCAGGGCTACATGTTGGCCCTGGGGGTCGATTCCGGTTCGGTTCCTATCGTGCTCTGCACACCGCAGGGCGTCCAGACCGTGAGCATCGACGCGGCCGGCCATATCGTCGACTCGCCCACGAAGACGCCGACCGACCCGTCCGGGAGTCCGGCGGCCGACCATCCCTGCGCCTTCTCGGGCTCCGGCGTCGCCTTCGCGGCCGAGCCCCCGATGCTCGTCGTCCTGGCGGGCCTGCGCTGGGTTCACGTGTCCGTCGCCGTTGAGTCCCAGACCACGCCGGGCCGCGGCCTTGCCGCCCCACCGCCGCCGCCAACCGGGCCACCCCTGCAGATCTGATCCCTCCGGACATTCCGAAGCGCGTCGCCGATAGCGGCGGCGCGCCTGTGCATCAGATCAAAGGCTTACCTCATGTCTCGTTCGCTTTGCGGCCGCACGGCCGTGCTCATGGCCGGCGTCGCCGTCGCCACGCTCTCCAATCCTCTCCTCGCCCGGGCTCAGACCGCCCTGCCTCCCATCCAGGCCGTAGCCGCGCCGGAGGCCGCCGATCCCGCCCGATCCCCGGGCGAGCGTCAGGTGACCGGGGAGCTTCTCGCCCGCCGCGCCGCGGGTACGGCCGACACCATGTCGCTGGTGGCCGGCGAGCCGGGTATGGCCGTCTACGCCAACGGCGGGTTCTCGAGCCTCCCGGTGATGCGGGGCCTCGCTGACAGCCGCGTCCTGGTGACGGTGGACGGCGTGGGGATCACCACATTTTGCCCCAACAACATGAACCCCCCCGGCTCCTACGTCCTCCCCGGCCGGGTGGACGCCATCTCTATCCTGCCGACCCTGTCGCCGGTCAGCGCCGGCGGCGACAACATCGCGGGGGTGATCGCCGTGACGACGCGGCCGCCGGCCTTCGCCGAGGCGGGCGAGGGGCTGCGTGTGAGCGGCGAGGTCGGCGCGAGCTATCGCGGCGTCGCCGACGCCGTCGGCGCCACCCTCCAGGCCGCCTTCGCCGGGGAGCGGTTCAGCCTCGGCTACGAGGGCGCCTGGAGCCGCGGGGACAACTACAGGACCGGCGACGGCCGGCGCGTGCGTTCGACCCTCTACGAGGCCTACGACCAGGCGCTCACCCTGGCGCTGCTCACCGACCACGGCGTGGTCAGTCTGCGCGCCGGCAGGCACTTCTCGCCCTATGAGGGCTTTCCCACCCAGCGCATGGACCTCACCGAGAACGACAGCAGCTTCGCCGACCTTCGCTACGAGGGGACCTATGGCTGGGGCGAGGTGACCGCCAAGGCCTCGTGGCGAACGGTGGACCACGAGATGAACTTCCTGGCCGACAAGGGCGGCTCGGCCACCGGCGGCATGCCGATGAACACCCAGGGCCGGGACCTGAGCGCGTCGCTGGCGGCGACCGTGCCCCTGACGGATGGCGGGGCGGTGCGGGGGGGAATCGAGGCCCATCGGTCCGATGTCGACGACTGGTGGCCGCCGGTGGCCGGCAGCATGATGATGGGGCCGCAGACTTACTGGAGTATCACCGCCGGGCGCCGCGAGCGGACGGGCCTGTGGGTCGAGTGGGAGGCCAAGCCATCCGCGGACTGGACGACCTTGCTGGGCGCCCGCGTCGAGCGCGTGGACACCGACGCCGGCCCCGTCCAGCCCTATGCCTGGACCGGCATGATGAACATGCCCGACGCCATGGCGGCGCGAGCCTTCAACGCCCGCGACCGGAGCCGCGCCGATGACAATGTGGATGTGACGGCCAAGGCGATCTGGCGTCCCAACACCACCACGAGCGTCGAGTTCGGCTACGCCCGCAAGACCCGCAGCCCGACGCTTTACGAGCGCTACGCTTGGGGTTTGGGGATGATGTCGAGCTCGATGACCTCCTTCGCTGGCGACGCCAACGCCTATGTCGGCGACCCCGATCTGAAGCCCGAGGTGGCGCACAATCTGGCGGCCACGTTGAAATACGCCAGCCTGGACGGAAAGCGCGGCCTGACCTTCGGCGTCTACCGTTCGCAGGTCGAAGGCTTCATCGACGCGGTGAAGCTGGCCGATCTGGCCAAGGGTTTCGTTCAGCTTCGCTTCGCCAATGTGGACGCCCGTCTGCGCGGCTTCGACGCCAGCGGCCACGCCCAGGTCTGGGAGAGCCCGGCGCTGGGGCGAGGAACCCTGACGGGGACTCTGTCCTGGGTCGAGGGCGAGAACCGCAACAGCGGCGACGACCTCTACCACATGACCCCCCTGACCCTGCGCCTGGGCCTGGAGCAGGCCAAGGGTCGCTGGACCCACCAGGCCGAGGTGGAGTTTGTGGGGGAGAAGGACGCGGTCAACGCCCTGCGCCACGAACCGAAGACCGCAGCCTACGCTCTGTTCAACCTGCGTTCCGGCTGGAAGGGCGATCGGGTGCGGGTGGACCTGGCTGCGGAAAACCTGCTCGACACCGCCTACGACCTGCCGCTGGGGGGCGTGTCCTTCGGTGACTTCAAGGCCGGCGGAAGTCTTCCGCCGATCCGGCCGCTGCGGGGTCCCGGGCGGTCGATCAATCTCAGCCTCGCCTACGCGTTCTGAGCTTGAAGCGCCCGGCTGTCCGGCGAGGGCGCGTGGCGGCGATCGGCGCCTCGATCGTCGCGCACGCCGTCGCGGCCTGGGGGGTGGCGTCCCTCAGGCCGGTGGCGGAGCCTGCGCCGCAGCAGGCCATGATGGTGCAACTGCTGCCGCCGCCGCCGAGGTCCGCCGCCGGCGGGCGGGACCGTTCCTCGGCGCCGCCCAAGCCTGGCCGGCAAGCTGCCCCGCGCCAACCCACGGGGCCGGTGGCGACACTGGACGACCGGGCGGCTACCATGGCCTCGCCGGCGGAGCCGCCGCCCTCGGTGGCTGCGCCGGGGGCCGCGTCCGCGGCTCTCCCGCAGACGCCGAGGCCATCAGCGGAGGACCGTCTCGCCGACTATCGCCGCCGCCTCTGGGCGCATCTGGCCGCCCATGCGCCGGCCGCGCCTCCAGGATCGGGAACGGTGAGCGTCGTGTTCGGGGTCGACCCCCGCGGGGCGCTGCTGTTTGCCCGTCTGGCGCGATCTAGCGGCCGACCGGCCTTCGACCGAGCCGGCCTGGCCTCGGTTCGCGCCGCCGCCCCGCTTCCCCCGCCCCCGGATGGGGTCGACGCGGCCGACCTGGTGTTCACGGTCCCGATCCAGGCGGCCGCCTGGGGTGGGGTGGGCTGACGCTCGAGACTTTTCATGGCGTCCATGGTGGGGCGCAAGTCCTGGCCCTCGCCCATCCGGCGGTCAGGCTCTAGGGTGAGCCATCCCTGATCCCTGGAGAGCCCCATGACCCCCATCCTGATCCTGGGCGCCGGCCGCATGGGCGGAGCCCTGATCCAGGGCTGGCGCAGAGCCGGCGTCTTCGCCCCCGCCGACCTGATTCTGCGCGACCCGCACCCCACCGAACTGGCCCAGGCCGTCGCCCGTGACGGCGCCCGGCTCAATCCCGCCGACCCGGCTCTGGTTGAGGCCCAAACCGTTCTGCTCGCCGTCAAGCCGCAGCTTTGGCGCGAAACTGCGGCGGAGGTGGCGAGCCTGCTGCATCCCGAGGCGGTGATTGTCTCGGTGGCGGCCGGCGTGCAATCCGCTGACATCGCCGCCGCCTTCGGCCGCAAGGTCGCCCGTGTCATGCCCACCACCGCCGTGGCGATCGGCCAGGGGACCACCAGCATCTATGCCGCCGAGCCCGAGGCCCGCGCCCGGGCCCGGGCCCTGTTCGGCCCGGTCGGGACGGTGGTCGACCTCGACGATGAAGTGCTGATGCATGCGGCCACCGCGGTTTCCGGCTCGGCCCCGGCCTATCTCTACGCCTTCATCGAGGCTCTGGAGGCCGGCGGCGCGGCGGCGGGCCTGCCGGTGGAAGCCGCCCAGCGCCTGGCCCGCTCCACCATCGCCGGCGCCGCGGCTCTACTGGCGCAGAGCGGCGAGGAGCCCGCCGAACTGCGCCGCCAGGTCACCTCGCCGGGCGGCACCACCCAGGCGGCGCTCGAGGTGCTGATGGGGGAGGGCGGGCTGTCACCCTTGCTGCGCGACGCCGTGGCCGCCGCCCTGCGCCGCTCCAAGGAACTCGGCGCCTAGAGCCCTTACCTATCTGATTGTTTCAGTCAGATCGGATAAGAAAGGGCTCTAATTCAAAAAGTTAGAGCATTTTTCGATCCGATAACCGTTTCACGCTTATCGGAAAATGCTCTAGCGCGTCCAGGTCTGGGCCTGGCAGATCGGGCCGATGCAGCCTTCCACCTTCAGGCTGCCATTGGCGTTGGCGCTGATCTTCGAGCTGTAGGTCTTGCCGCCGCCCGGATCGTAGATCTTGCCGCCGGTCCACTTGCCGGGACCTGCCGGCTTGAAGTCGCGGATCATCTGCAGGCCCACAAGCGGACGGTTTCGCAGGTTGGCGTCTGGATTGTTGACGTCCTTCAGCGGACCGCCGGCCTTGTCCTTGGGGTTCTTCATCCAGGTGATGGTGCCGCAGGCCTTGGCGGTGTCGCTGACGCAGGGCGCGATGCGGACCTTGGTGCCGCCCCCCACGGTCGTCCAATCGCCCATCACCGGATCGGCGGCCTGGGCGGCGGTGGCGGCCAGCAGGGCGAGCGCGGCGGCGGTTGCGAGATGAGCGAGCTTCATTTGGTTTCCCCTCCGTGGTCGTGTTCGGTCTTGAAGCGCCAAACCGTGGCTGAACCTTGTTCTTTAGCCGGGTAATCTGACGGTGGCGCGAAGGCCGCCCATCGGCGAGCGGCTGAGCGTCACGTCGCCGCCATGGCCGCGGGCCACGTCCCGGGCGATGGCCAGGCCCAGGCCCACCCCCTTGTCATTCTGGTTGCGGGACTCGTCCAGGCGGCTGAAGGCCTTGAAGGCTTCCTCATGGCGATCCTCGGGGATGCCCGGCCCGTCGTCGTCCACCAGGATCTCCACCCCGCCCGTGGCCCGCGCGGCGGCGGTGACCACGATGTGCTCCCCGTGGACGGCGGCGTTCATGATCAGGTTCGACAGCGCCCGTTTCAGCGAGTTGGGCCGCACGCTGGCGGTCAGGTCGGCCTCGGCGCTGACGCTGACCTCGGCGCCGGCGCGCACCGCCCCCTCGCTGACCTCCTCGATGAGGGTCTTGAGCCGGACGGTCTCGACGGCCTCGCCGCCCTCGCCTCGGGCGAAGGCCAGGTACTCGTCGATCATGTGCTCCATCTCGGAGAGGTCACGTTTCATCTCGCCGGTGCGCTTGGTGGGCTCGGCCAGGGCCAGCTCCAGCTTCAGCCGGGTGAGCGGTGTGCGCAGGTCATGGCTGACGCTGGCCAGCAGGGCGGTGCGCTGATCCAGGTGTCGCTGGATGCGGGCCTTCATGGCCAGGAAGGCCTGGGCCGCCTGGCGAACCTCCCGTGCGCCGCTGGGTTTGAAGGCCGGCGCATCCATGCCGCGGCCGAAGTCGTCGGCGGCCGAGGCCAACCGCTCGATGGCGCGCACCTGGTTGCGGATGAACAGGATCGAGATGGCGGTCAGCAGCAGGGTCGCGATGGTCATCCAGAGGACGAAGATGTGCCCCTGGGTGGCGATGGCCCGGTCGCGGGGCGCCAGCACCCGCATCACGCCGTTGGGGGTCTGGACCCGGATGTCGACATAGGCGGGATAGCGCGTCGTATCGAACCAGAAGGGCTGGTCGATGCGCCCCGCCAGCGCCCCCTCCAGCGACCGGTCCACCACCGCGAACAGGGCTGTGCGGCGGCCCACCGGCAGGGTGCGCCCGCTCTGGAAGGCCAGCGACAGGCTCATGGAGCGTTCGGCCCGGTCGGCGATGCGGGCGAAGCTCTCGGGGGTGGGGTCGTCCTGATAGCTCTCCACGGCCCAGGCCACGTCGCCGGCCAGCCCTTCCGACAGCCGGCTGGTCACCGCCTGCCAGTGGGCGTCGAAAAACACCCAGGTGACCGCCACCTGCATCACCGCCACCGGCAGGATGATGATCAGCAGCGAACGGCCGAACAGGGTGGTGGGCAGGCTGCGCTTGATCAGCCTCCGCAGACGCACCGGCGACAGGCGCAGGCGCATCAGTCGGGCGCCAGCAGGTAGCCCACGCCGCGCACGGTCTGCAGGTAGCGCGGGGTCTTGGGATCGGTCTCGATCTTGCGGCGCAGGCGGGTCACCTGGACGTCCACGGCGCGGCCGGACGGATCGACCGTCTCGCGGGCCAGCTCCATGCGGTCCACCGGCTCGTGCGGGCTGCGGGCCAAGCGCTTCAGCAGGGCGACCTCAGCCTCGGTCAGGCGCACGGGGACCTCCTCGCAGGTGAGCTCGCCGCGCTCGACGTCGAACCGGCAGCGCCCCAGGGAGACCGGCCCATTGGCGGTGGCGCCCGGCCGGCCCTGCGAACGGCGCAGGATGGCCTCTATACGCAGCAGCAGTTCCTCAGGCTCGAAGGGCTTGTTCAGATAATCGTCGGCGCCCAGCCTCAGGCCCTCGATCCGATCCTCCGGCAGGCCCCGGGCGGTCAGCATCAGCACTGGCGTGCGGCCGGCCATGCCCTTGCGGTCCCGCAGCCACTTGGTCAGGGAGAAGCCGTCCTCGCCCGGCATCATCACGTCGAAGACGGCCAGGTCGAAGTCCAGGGTCTCCATCAGCTTGCGGGCCGGCGCGCCGCCGGGCGCCGTGGTCACGCGGAAGCCGGCGCGGGCCAGGTACTCCTTCAGCAGTTCGCGGATGCGGTCATCGTCATCCACCACCAGCAGGTGGCGCTCCCCGGCCTCGCTCATCGCCCCGCTCCCGTCTTGGTTCGTCCACCCGCCAGCGCCGCCAGGATACGCCGGGCGCCGCCCACCCCGTCCAGCCCGCCGGTGCGATAGGCCCGCGCCAGCTGCCCGCGCAGCCGCTCGGAAATCCGCGCCTCGAAAGCCGCCCCCGCCTCGGTCAGGGTCGCGGCCCGCCTGCGTCCGTCCAGGTCCCCCTGGGCCTTTTCGGCCAGGCCATGACCCTCCAGGTCGCTGATCACCCGGCTGGCGGCCTGTTTCGACAGGCTGGTGATGTGGGCCAGCTCCTGGACGCCCAGCCCCGGCCGCCGCTTCAGCAGGAAGGCGGCCCGCCAGTGCGAGCGCCCGAGGCTAAGGCCCTCGGCCTCCAGGCCGGCGTCCACGTCCGCCCAGAGGGCGGCCTCGGCCAGCATCAACAGCTCAAGTCCGGTATCGAGCTCCTCGTCGCGCAGGACCAGCCTGGGATCGGCCACGGCGCTCATCGGAACCCCCCAATTTGTTTGACGTCGCGGGCGCGGGGGGCTGTAAGGAGGCGTTCCCTGCAGGAGGTCCCATGTCTCTCGTTCCCTTCGATGACCGCGACGGATGGATCTGGCTCGACGGCCAGTTCGTAGCCTGGCGCGAGGCGAAGGTGCACGTCCTGACCCATGGGCTCCATTACGCCTCGTCGGTGTTCGAAGGCGAGCGGATGTACGGCGGGGAGATCTACAAGCTGACCGAGCATACTCAGCGTCTGTTCCAGTCGGCGGAGATCCTCGACTTCGAGATTCCGTTCACGGTGGCCGAGATCGATCAGGCCTGCAAGGACACCTGCGCCAAGAACGGCCTGACCGACGCCTATGTCCGCCCCATCGCCTGGCGCGGATCGGAGATGATCGGGGTCTCGGCCCAACAGACCAAGATCCACGTGGCCATCGCCGTCTGGGACTGGCCCAGCTACTTCAAGCCGGAAGAGCGGGCCAAGGGCATCCGCATGTGCTGGGCGAAATACAAGCGGCCTTCGCCGGAGTCCGAGCCGGTCCACGCCAAGGCCAGCGGCCTCTACATGATCTGCACCATCTCCAAGCACGCCGCGGAGAAGGCCGGCTACACCGACGCCATGATGCTCGACTACCGCGGCTACGTCGCCGAGAGCACCGGCTCCAACGTCTTCTTCGTGAAGGACGGCGTGCTGCATACCCCCACCCCCGACTGTTTCCTGAACGGCATCACCCGCCAGTCGGTGATCGCGCTCGCCAGGTCCAAGGGCGTCGAGATCGTCGAACGCCACATCAAGCCGGAAGAGCTCTCCACCTTCAGCGAATGCTTCGTCGTCGGCACCGCCGCCGAGGTGACCCCGGTGGCCGAGATCGGCGAGTACAGCTTCACGCCGGGCAAGCTCTCGCTGGAGCTGATGGAAGACTATTCCAGGCTGGTGCGCCGCGAGCTGGTTCCGGCCTAGACGGCCACCTTGGCTTCAAGCTCCGCCAACCTCCGCCGGGTGACCGCGAGGTCCTCGCCGTAGGCCACAGGGTCAGCCGCGGCCAGTGACCCGCTGATGTCCAAGCTCTCGCGATAGAGGTCCAACGCCCGCATGCGGTGGCCGCGATCCTCGCGGGCGTCGGCCAGGCGTTCCAGCGCCAGGGACAGGGCGCGCTTTGCGGCGACATCGGCGGGCTGGGCCTCGGCGAAGGCGCGGCGCAGGGCGAGCGCCTCCTCATAGGCGTCCACGGCGGCGTCCAGGCGCTGCTCCTCATAGGCCACGTCGCCGATATTGGTCAGGGCGTCGGCCAGGCCCGCCGGCTCGCCGATCTGGCGGGCATAGGTCAGGGCCTCGTCATAGGCGTCGGCGGCCTGGTCGGTCAGGCCCTGGGCGCGGGCGAAGTCCCCGGCATCCTGGGCGGCGAGGCGCCGCTCGTGCTCATCCCCCGCCAACGACGAAAGCCGCCGGACATTGTCGGCGGCTTCTGACCAGCGTTCGGCCCTGGTGTGTTCATGGAGCTCCCGCCTGGCCTCGGCGAAGGCTCCCGGGGCCCCGGGCGGCGCGCCGGCGTGGACCTCCGGTTCAGAGGCGACTTCCGCGACGGCGGGCGCCTCGGCCACCACCTCCGCCGCATGATGGGCGTGGGTGGAGCCGTGGTCGTGGGCGGTCATCGGGGCGGGGTCGTTGAAGTCGATGGTGACCGGCGGACCGCCCTTGCGGCGCTTCTTGCCGCCACCGCCCGAGGGGCCGCCCGGGCCCTTGGGCAGCAGGGCGGCGATGAAGATGATCGCCCCCAGGCCCGCCGCGGCCATCGCCACGTAGAACCGCAGGCTCTCGAAGGCGCCCAGCGGGATCGGGGGAATTCGCCCCTCCAGCCCGCCCGGATTGAGAATGGCGTAGGCGACGCCTCCAAGCGCCAGCCCCAGCAGCATTCCGAATATCCGACCCAGCATACGAATTCCCCCGGCCGCTCGCCCCCCAGGCGCCGACCGGTGAAGGTTCGGGACCTGGGGCGGGGGGCGTCGAGGCGATGCAACCGGCGGGGGATGCGATCAGCTCGATCCGCGCGCTTCCTAGGCGAAGCGCGCGGATCCTGCCTCTAAATTAGCCAGTTCATGGGTCGGGGATAGGCTTCACCCCGGGACAGATGCAGCAGTCCCATGATGCAGCGGACCCCGAACCAGATCCCCACGACGCTGCAGATGAAGACCCCCAGCATCAGGAACGGGATACCCACCAGGATCACCGAGAACACCCCGCCGAACAGCACCAGCAGGCCGCCGATGATGAACCACCAGATCGACAGCCAGAAGGTGCGGATCATGAAGGTGTAGTGGCTCTCCATCCTCGGGCCGGCCGTGGCGCGGTTGGAATAGGCGATAAGCAGCCCGATGAAGACCGTGAAAAAGGTCGCGAAGGTCAGCAGGTAAAGCACATAGGCGACCATCGGCAGGGTCTTGTCCTCGGTCGTGGTGACCGTGCCGTTGTCCAGTCGTTCACTCATTGACGGGCTCCTCTTCGTCTCGTCCAGAGCATGATGTGGCCCCGATTTGTCCCGGCGCCAGTTTAATTCGCGTCCATGTTTCCCGCGGCGTTGCTTGGGGCTCTATTCAACCAGGGCAGGACGCCTGCCGCCAGGATCAGCACGAAGACCAGACGGGCGGCCAGCGCCACGCCCAGGGTCCAGGCCCCGGCCGTCGCGGCGAACAGCAGCAGCATCACGGCGCCGGCCGCGAGCAGCCCCATCATCCAGGTCAGGGGCTCGGCCAGGGGTGCGCCGGCGTTGCGGAATCGCGCCCCGGGCGTGGTCACCGCCGCGGCCGCCGCCACCGCCCCGACGAAGCCCGCGAAGGACTCCGCGCGGTTCTCGGGCCGCAGCCCGCGGGTATAGCTCATGGCCGGAATGGTCAGCCGCCCGCGCGCGAAGGTCAGGACGGCCCCGCCCTGCGCGCTCTGCAGGCTCTTCAGCTTGGCCAGCTCGAAGCGCCGCGCCTGGCGGCCCCGCGTCTGGGTGATGACGTCCCCCTCCAGCGTCCACACGGTCTCACCCTGCAGGGGCGAGAGCCGGGCGCTGTGGGAGATGGCCATGGCTTAGCCGCGGACGACCGTGATCTCGACGCCGGCCGCCGCCGCGTGGGGGGCCAGCGCCAGGGGTTTCTCGACCCGCACCCGGGCCCGGGTCACGCGATGATCGGCCAGGCAGGCGCGCGCCAGACGCTCGGCGAAGGCCTCCACCAGGCCGATATGGCCTTCGGCGGCGATGGCGCGGGCGGCCTCTCCCACCATCTCGTAGTTGACGGTCTCGCTCAGGCGCTCGGCGCCGGCCGTGGGCACGTCCAGCTCGACGTCGACGACGAGGGGCTGGGCCTTGCCCTTTTCATGGGAATAGACGCCGATCTGGGCGTCGATCTTCAGTCCGGTGACGAAGATCTTGGTCATGACGATGCGGCCGGCGGCCACGGGCTGGGCTTGAGTTTCGGCGGGAATCTCCTGGATCGGCGAGAGGGCCAAGGTCGCGCTCCTTCAGGTCAGGTGCTGACCGGAATCGACAGCGATCATCTGGCCCGTCACTGACCGGGCGTCAATCAGATAGGCCAGGGCCTGGCCTATCTCCGCGGGGTCGACCGGGTGGCCCAGGGGTGTGGCGGCGGCCTCGGCGGCGAAGGCGGCCGCGTCCTGGTGGACAGAGGCCAGGGTCGGTCCCGGCCCGATGCCGTTCACCCGGATGCGGGGCGCCAGCGCCTGGGCCAGCATCTGGGTGGCGCTCCACAGGGCGGCCTTGGAAAGCGTGTAACTGAAGAACTCCGCGCCGGGCGCCAGCACCCGCTGATCCAGCACATTGACGATCAGGCCGTCGCGGTCGACGGGCAGCCTGCGCGCGAAGGCCTGGGCCAGGACCAGGGGGCTGCGGAGATTGGTCTCCATGTGCGCGTCCCAGGAGGCGCGGTTCATGCTGGAGAAGGCGTCTTCCTCGAAGGCCGAGGCGCAGTTCACCAGCAGGGTGACGGGCCCAAGCTCGCCTTCGACGTCCCCCACCATGGGGGCGGTGGCCGCCTCCTGGCGCAGGTCGCAGGGATGGAGATAGGCCTTGCGGCCGAGGCTGCGGACATCGGCCGCGGCGGCCTGGGCGTCGTCATCGACGGCCCGGCAGTGGATGGCGACGTCATAGCCCGCCCGTGCGCAGGCCAGGACCAGGGCCCGGCCGATACGTCGCGCGCCCCCGGTGACCAGGGCCGCGCCGCGAGGGGTCGTCGCCATTCGCGATCGATCAGTCGAAGCGGCCGAACTCGAAGCGGTTCAGGGCGAAGATCACCACGAGGAAGGTGAGGATGGTGTAGATGGCGACCATGGTCGGGCTCCGGTTTTGCTGGCTCGGTGTTAGCGAGCGGCGGCGGAGGCCGCAAGCCGACTTGTCGAACGCGTCGCCGCAGGGCCTAGTTCGGGCAAGAAATAAGAACGCCCGAGGAAACCCCATGCCCCTGACCCCCATCGCGCCCGCGAGCCTGACCAAGGTCGCGGTCGGCATCGACCGTCCCGAGGATGTCGTCGTGAGCAGGGACGGCCGGGTCTTCGCCTCGGACCACCAGTGCGCGGTGGCCGAGATCTTCGCCGACGGCTCCTTCAAGCGGCTGGGGCCCAAGGGCGGCGCGCCAAACGGGATCAACATGGACCGCGAGGGTCGCATCCTGATCGCCAACTTCGGCATCTATGACCGGGAGGAGGGGCCTCTCCAGCGCTTCGACCCCGCCACCGGCCTGCACGAGACCCTGGTGGCGCAGGTGGACGGCCGGCGGCTCTCCAGCGCCAACTATCCGGTGATGGACCGCGCCGGGAACATCTGGTGCGCCAACTCCACCCATGCCGAGACCTGGCCCCAGGCCCTGGACGGACGCGCCGACGGTTTCATCTTCGTGCTGCGCCCCAACGGCGCGACCTCCATCGTCGCCGAGGGGCTGAAGTTTCCCAACGGCATGGCGCTGTCGGCCGACGAGCAGACCCTCTACTGCGCCCAGACCAGCGCCGCCGACGTCATGGCCTTCCCGGTCTTGCCGGGCGCCACCCTGGGCCCCGGCCGCCGTTACGGCCCGGTGCTGGGCAAGCTGCAGCAGGAGGTTCCGGCGCCGCCCGCTCAGGATCTGGGCTACACCGACGGCGTGGGCATGGACGCCGAGGGCAATCTCTGGGTCTGCCTGCCGGCCGCCAACAAGGTGGTCGCCATCACGCCAAGCCTTGAAGTCGTCACCGTGATCCACGATCTGTCGGGCGAGATCGTCAACCATCCCACCAACATCGCCTGGGGCGGCGCCGACCTGAAGGACCTCTATATCGGCTCCATCCGCGCGGGTTACGTCCTCAAGGGACGCAGCCCGGTGGCCGGCCAGCCGCATATCCACCAGTGACCTGAGTCCTCATGCCGTTACGGAATGCGGCTTTGGGGGCTTCCCCAGTGATCAACGATCACTAAAATGCTTGTTTGAAGTCGGCCCCGCCGGCGAGCTCATCAACGAAATCCCGGGAGGACGCCTATGCGCGAGTACCTGAAGTTCTACATCAACGGCGAGTGGGTCGAGCCGACCGAGGCCAAGACCCTCGACGTCATCAATCCGGCCAACGAAGAAGTCTGCGGCAAGATCTCGCTGGGCAACGCCACCGACGTCGATAAGGCCGTCAAGGCCGCCCGCGCCGCCTTCCCGGCCTGGAGCCAGACCACCCGCGAGGAGCGCCTGGAAGTCCTGGGCCGCATCCTGG
>NZ_JAOTJD010000045.1:0-41661 GCF_042714595.1 Phenylobacterium ferrooxidans
CGGCGGGCGGGTCCTGGGGGCGTTTAGAGGGGGTCCCTTGGGGGGTTTTGGGGTGGAAAGAGGAAAGAAGGGCCCGCCGGCGGAGCCCGGAGCTTGGGGGCCCCACCAGCCCAAGCACCGCCTGCACGGCCACCGCCGCGTCCACCGCCGAGCCGCCCCGGCGCAGCACGCTGACGCCGGCCTCCACCGCCAGCGGATTGGCGGCGGCCACCATGCCTGTTCCGACGCCGGGGGCGGGTGCGGTAGGGGCAGATTGAAGAGAGGCGCAGGCGCTGGCCAGGCCGGCCAGCAGGACAATGCTCAGGCGCTTGAGTTGCGACACAGACGGACCACGCGGAAATGAGGGGACTGGAAATGGGGCGGCGTCACCATAGCGACGCATGCGTGGACAACAAACGCCAAGCCATGCTCTTCGTTCGCTCATGAGCCAAAAGCCCCCCGCCGCTCCCGGAACGCGCAACCTGATCACCGATGTGCCCGGTCTGACCGTCGGCCAGGCCCAGGACGTGGCCGCCCGCACCGGGGTGACCGTGATCCTGCCCGACGCGCGCGCCGTTGCGGCCTGCGACGTGCGCGGCGGCGGGCCGGGCACCCGGGAGACCGACGCCCTGGCGCCGGAGAACCTGGTGGAGGCCATCGACGCCATCGTGCTGTCCGGCGGCTCGGTCTATGGCCTGGCCGCCGCCGACGGCGTGGTGAGCTGGCTGGGCGCGCGGGGCCGGGGCTATGGCCTGGTTGATCGGCCCGGCGTGCCCAGGTCGCCGGTGGTTCCGGGCGCGATTCTCTACGATGTGGCCAACGGCGGCGACCGGGCCTGGGGTGAGGATCCGCCCTATCGCCGCCTGGGGCGCGAGGCCGTCGAGGCCGCGGGGCTCGACGTCGCCCTGGGCACCACGGGCGCGGGGACCGGCGCCATGGCCGGCGCTCTGAAGGGTGGCACGGGGTCTGCCTCCATCCTGGCCGCCGACGGGATCGCCGTGGGCGCCCTGGCCTGCGTCAACAGTTTCGGCTCGGTCGTCTCCGGCGACGGGCGCACCTTCTGGGCCGCGCCTTTCGAGCTGGGCGGCGAGTTCGGCGGCCTGGGCTCGGCGGGTCTCTCGGCGCGGCCCGACATCTGGGACCTGGCCAAGGCCGATCCCCAGGCCCGCATGAACACCACCATCGCCTGCGTCGCCACCGACGTCGTCCTGACGCCGGCCCAGGCCAAGCGGGTGGCGGTCATGGCCCAGGATGGCCTGGCCCGCGCCATCCGCCCCATCCACGCCCCCTTCGACGGCGACGTGGTCTTCGCGATGTCCACCGGTGTCAGGCCCCTGGAGGGCGGCGATTTCACCGTCGCGCGCATCGGGGCGCTGGCCGCCGACTGCCTGGCCCGGGCCGTGGCCCGGGCGGTCTATGAGGCGACGCCCTGGCCGGGTTCCGACGTGCGCTGCTGGAAGGATTTGTAGGGCTCGCCCTGTCCGCTCCTCCCGGCGAAGGCCGGGATCCAGGTGAAACCCACTCCGGTCGCGATGACACCCGAGATGGGACTGAGGATCAGCTCGAACAGTTCCGGATGAATCTGGGTCCCGGCCTTCGCCGGGATGCGCGGCGTTTTCACGCCGGCTGCACGAATGCAGAGCCTGTCTTCATTTTTGCCGCGTGAATCCGCTAAGCTTAGCCGTTAAGTGACCCGCCTTTCGAGGAGACGCCCAATGGCTTGGATGAGGACGACGGCGGCGGTCAGTGTGATCGCTCTCACCGCCGGCGCGGCCGACGCGCAGCAGAAGCAGGTCGTGACCGGCCCGGTCGCCACCTATTGGATGAGCGCCCAGACCCAGTCCGGCTTCGGCGCCGGCATGGGGGCTCCAGGCGCCAAGCCGTCCATGAGCCAGATGATGGGCGCCATGAGCGGCGGCGGCGCCAGCAAGAGCCTGACCCTGCAGCTGGGATCGTCGCGCAAGCCGGCGGGCGAGCCGACCGCCGAACACCTGCCGCCCCAGGCCCTGCGGGCAGGTCCGACCCTGCCCCTGCTGACGCCGCGCGCCGAGCCCGTGCAGCGCACGGAGGAGACCCCGACCTTCTCCCGCGACTTCCAGAAGCCCAAGGGCCGAATGCTGATCTTCTGGGGTTGTGGCGAGCGCGCCCGTCCCGGCCAGCCGCTGGTGATCGACTTCGCCAAGATGACTGAGGGCAAGATGCCGCCGGGGATGGAGGCCATGAGCCGGGGCCTCAATGTCACGCCGATGCAGCCGCCGTCGCCCAGTCGCAACGCCACCTATGGCGAGTGGCCCAACGAAAAGACCCGCACCAGCGTGCCGGGCAACGGCTCCCTGGTGGGCGAGCATCGGATCCGCGGGACCTATTCGCCGGACATCGCCTTCAGCCTGAACGGCGCCCAGGACTTCCTGGGGCCGCTGAACCTCACCACCAACGCCATCAGCGCCAGCGGCGCCGGGCAGCTCGGCTGGGGCGCGGTTCCGGGGGCGCAGGCCTACCTGGCGACGGCCATCGGCGGGGGCCAGGACGACACCGTGGTGCTGTGGACCTCCAGCGAGGTCCAGGCCTCGGCCTTTTCCCTGCCCGACTATCTCAGCAATGGCGACATCAGCCGGCTGGTGGCGAACCGCGCCCTGATGGGTCCCCAGACCACGGCCTGCACGGTGCCCCAGGAGGTGGTGAAGGCCGCGCCCCAGGCCATGGTGCAGCTGGCCGCCTATGGGAACGAGACCAACCTCTCCTATCCCGAGCGGCCGAAGGACCCCAAGGTCGCCTGGAACATCGAGTGGACGGTGAAGGTCCGCTACAAGTCCCAGACCGGCGGCCTGCTGGGGATGGAGATGCCCGGCGCCCAACAGCAGGGCCAGCGGCCGATCATGGTCCCCGGCGGCCAGGAGCAGGAGGAGCCGACCGCGGCGGAGGCCATCGGCGGCGCCTTGCTGCGCGGTCTGGGAGGTCGTATTCCCCGCTTCTGACCGGGCGGAAACGGCCCTCTGAGCGTGGGGGCGGACCTTTGGCGTCGCGACTGGCGATCTACCATCCGTCGGGCCAGTTCAACCTGGTCAACAACCCGTTCGGCAAGGATGTCGCCAATCTGGAGCTGTTCCGGGCGCTCGCCGCCCATGGCGGTTTCGACCAGGTCAGCTTCCTCAGCCAGGCCAACATCTCGGGCGCCGACCTGCGCAAGGGCCTGCTGGGGGACGCGCCCGGCGGGGCGACCCTGACCACCGGCAGCCTGCTGGCCCAGGGCGCTGTGGCGCAGTCGGGGACCCTGCTGCGGGGGACGCCGGCGCTGTCGGACATCTCGTGGCTGCGGCGGCGCGCGGTCGGCGACCGGGCCTACAGCCTGATGGGCCTGGTCCACACCCTGGCGCCGCCGGCCCTGCGCGCCGACATGGCGATGGCCGTCACCTCGCCGATCCAGCCCTGGGACGCGCTGATCTGCACCTCGCCCTCGGTGCAGGACGCCCTGAACCGGATGTTCGACGACTGGTCCGGCTTCCTGGCCGACCGCTTCGGCGGGGCGAAGAACCCCAAGCCCTACCTGCCCCTGATCCCGCTGGGGGTCGACCAGCCCGCCATCCAGGCCCGCGCCGACCGGCCGGAGGTGCGCGCCAAGCTGCGTGAGGAGCTGGCCATCGGCGAGGCCGACATCCTGCTCCTGTGGCTGGGCCGGCTGTCCTTCTTCGAGAAGGCCGCGCCCCAGCCCATGTTCCGCGCCATTGAGGAGGCCGCCCAGGCCAGCGGCGTGAAGGTTCACTTCGCCATGGTCGGCTGGTTCCCCAACGGCGATCAGGACCGGCTCCGCTATCAGGCCGCCGCCGACGCCTACGCCCCCTCCGTGGCGGTTCACTTCCTGGACGGCAACGACCAGGGCCGGGTGGGATCGTTCTGGGCCGCCTCGGACATCTTCCTCTCCCTGGTGGACAACATCCAGGAGACCTTCGGCATCACCCCGGTGGAGGCCATGGCGGCGGGCCTGCCGGTGGTGGTCAGCGACTGGGACGGCTACCGCTATACGGTGCAGGACGGCCAGCAGGGGTTCCTGATCCCGACCCTGGGCGGACCGCCCGGCGGGGCCAGCGTGGGGGCCGCCGAGCGCCACGCCCTGGGCATGGAGTCCTACCAGCTCTATGTCGGGGCGCTCGCCCAGCACACCGCGGTCCATGTCGGCCGCGCCGCAGAGGCCATCGCCGCCCTGATCGCCTCGCCCGACCTGCGCCGCCGCATGGGGGAGGCCGGTCGCAAGCGGGTGCGCGAGATGTTCGACTGGCCCGTGGTGGCCCGCCAGTACGCAGGCCTGGCCGACGAACTGACCGCGATCCGCGAGGCCTCGCCCCCCGACGCCACCCAGGGCCGGCTCAACCCGGTGAAGGGCGACCCGAACCGCGATTTCGCGGGCTTCCCCAACCAGGTCCAGGACCTGGAGACCCTGCTCCATGTCCGGCCCGGCGTCACGACGGCGGACGTGGATCGCGCCATGGGGCTGGACCTGGACCGCTTCGCCAGCTCATGGCGCTGCACGGGCCCTGAATGCGGGCAGGTCCTCGACATCCTGGGCGCGCAGACGCGTTCGGTGAAGGAGGTCCTGCTGGACTTCCCGGTCGAGCGGCGGCGGCCGGTTCAGATGGGCCTGATGTGGATGTGCAAACTCGGGATGCTGGACTGGCTGGAGGGCGCGTAAGCCCTGAGCGGTCGCCGGCCTAGGGGTTGATCTTGCGCGTGTAGAGCTGGCCGATCGGGGCGCCCATGAAGATGTTCATCTTGCGCTGGAAGATGTTCATGAAGGCGTCGATGGCGGGCTTGGGCATCTTGAGCACGTCCTGCGTCCCCGGCGCGTCCATGGACCACAGATAGTCGTCGAAGATCATGATCCCGCCGACCTTCAGCACCTGGAACGCCATGACGGCGTCCATCAGGACGTCGGGCGCCTGGTGCGAGCCGTCGATATAGACCAGGTCGAAATACTCGGTCTTGCCGTCGGCGATCAGCTTGGCCATGGCCAGGTTGGAGAAGGTCTTCAACTTGTGGATATCGACCTTATGCGGGGCGACGCCCCGGGCGATCTCGATATTGCGGTCGAAGCGCCTCTCCACATCCGACATGTCGGTCTCGATCCGGCCGCCCTTCTGGTGCTCGATGCCGCCGCCCCAGGTGTCGGCGCACCAGATCTCGATGTCGCCGCCGACGGCGATGGAGCAATATTCCATCATCCAGACCGTGGAGCGGCCCTCGAAGGACCCGATCTCCAGGATCTTGCGCGGCTTGTTCTTGTCGACGATCTGACGCCAGGTCGGGAGATTGCCCGAGAACCAGTCCTTGGAGAATTCGTAGGGAATGACGTTCGGAGCCTTGGAGGTGTCGGTCATGTGCATCGCCTGCTGGGCGGACACCCGGCCCACCTCTTGTTTCTGCGTCCCGTATGTTGGCTCTCTCCCGGCGCGTCAAGTTGGCCCAAGCCAGCCCAGTCGCCGCAATTGGTGCGAGATCGTGGTTGAATCGCGCCCGGCGAACCGCTAGATACCCGCCCTTCGCCGAAAGGCGATGTGCGCGCCCGTAGCTCAGCTGGATAGAGCATCAGACTACGAATCTGAGGGTCGGACGTTCGAATCGTTCCGGGCGCGCCAAATTTTCCCGCCTTCTTCCGCTGTGTATGACGCGACAGCCCCTTGTAGGCAGGCCAGCCTTCGCTTTGAGCGCCTCTCTCAGACCATCGCCTCGACGACCGCGGCCTCATAGGCTGACTGCAGTCTGGCGAAAACCGACTCCCTGGGCGCCGGGGCCCCCAGGTGGAGGTGGCGCAGTTCGTCCATGAACTCCGACCAAAGCTTGGGGCCTCCGTCCTCGAGGATTTGCGCGCGGACAGAGAGCTCCTTGGACGCCGGCGTGTGGCGCAGGCCCCAGCCGCCCATGTGGGCCAGCAAGGGCACCAGGGCGATGGAGGCCTCGGTCAGGCTGTAGATGACCTTCTGCTTGTGGCTGGGATCGTCGCGGCGGGACACCAGGCCGGCCTTCTCCAGGCGCGCCAGCCGGTCGGCCAGGATGTTGGAGGCGATTCCCTCTTCAGACCGGGTCAGAAGCTCGCGGAAGTGACGGCGGTCGCCGAACATCAGGTCGCGGATGACGATCAGGCTCCAGCGATCCCCCAGGGTCTCGAGGGTCAGATTGATCGGGCAGCCAGAGCGTGAGGCGTTCATGCGCCCTCCAAGACCAATTGCAATATAAAATCAGTCTATCTGGCCCGCAACCGGTTGCATAACGAAATCAGATCTGTGCGGACGCGAAGATAAGGCGCAGGGGCAGCCTGTACGGTCACCGCTGCGCTGGTGACCCATGATCAGATGGAGGAGGTGATCCGGCTGACCTATGTCCCGCCCAGGCTTCGGTGGCGTCTGGCCCAACGGCGTGGCCGCGGCATGGGTGAGGAGGTCCCGGACTCGGGGCTGTTCCGCCTCCGGATAGATGCCCAACGCCTCATCGAGCTGGATGGGTCTTGGTGTTCCACCCAGAATGTCCCAGATCTCCTGCGACCAGTCGACAAGCTGGCTTTCGAGGGAGATCTCCCAGCCGCCGATCTTTGCGACCCGCCCCACCGCGCGCAGAGCCGCGGTGGTCTTGGTCAAGGCGGCGCGCTTCTCCTCGGCTTCCGCGCGCGCGCTCTGGAGGTCCGAGACATCACGCGACGTGACGAGGAGAACCTCGAGTTCGCCCCGTTCATCGACCAGCGGCGTGACCACCACGTCCCAATGCTTGCGCCGGCCTCGAGCGGTGTCGCGCGGCGCGCAGAATCGGTCCGAGCGCTGGGCGCCGCCGTTCGCCACCGCCGCCCGCACCTGGGCCCGCGAAGGCTCCGGCCACATCTCGGCCCACACTTCGCCGACAATATCGTTGGGCGACTCCAGCTCCATCAGCCGGCAGCCGCCAGCGTTCACGTAGTTGATCCTGCCATCGAGGCCGATCAGTTTGACGCAGTCCTGGCTGGCCTCCAGCGCCGCCCACAACATCGGCTGCCGCTGTAGAAGGTTACGCATACAATAGGTCCCTGTACTCCCGCGGGCCGCGCACTATTGGGATGGCGACGTCGATCCTCCACCCCACGCGGGCGAGCTTTCGGAACCGTAAAGCCAGGCGACATCTGCGAGCTGAAAGTGCAGCATGTGGCGTTCGGTCGCTGGCGAGGGCCGGGCCTCAGCAGCAAGGGACGTCATGCGCATTCGCTGGACAAAACTGGCCGCTGTCGGGGGGCTGGCCCTGATAGGCGCCTGCACGCAGCCCGGGGCCAAGCCCCCGGCCGCGCCGCCGACAGCGGTGGTCTCGGTCCTGCGCTCGGCCCCGGAGTTCGCGGCCTGCGCCTGGCAGGAGGTGAAGGGCGCCAAGCTTGCCATCCAGGCCTTCGCCTGCGGCCCGGAGCAGGGCGGTCAACATATCGAGGCCGATGACAGCCTGCCGGGCTTCCAGCTGGTCTATGACGGCCCGCCGACCGAGCGGCGCCCCGTGGTGCGCACCTTCGCCAAGCCGGCGGACGCGCCCCTGGAAGCGATCCTGCCCGCGATCCGCGCCGCCTCGCCCGGCCCCCACACCGCGACCTGCGCCTTCGCTCCGGCCCAAGGCTATGACGACAAGGACAAGGGCCGCTTCGTGCTCGAGCCCACTGGCGCGGCCAAGGCCTCGTGGGAGGCCAGCCTGGCGGTGGAGCCCGGCGATCCGCCCTGCGGGCCCATGGGGGTCTCGGCGGCCGGGAACCGCTATTTCAAGGTCATGCCCAGCCACCCCGACCTCGTGGTCTATGCCGACGTGGGCAGCGAGATTCAGATCTTCGACCCCGAGACCCTGAGGGTCATCGCGCCCTGACCCTGCCTATTGCGGCAGGCGGGTGATCATCGGGACGTCCGGATCGGTCGGCGGCGGGACCGCCGCGGCCGGGGCCGGCGGCGCGGGCGCCAGGACGATCGGAGGCGCGGCCAGGGGCGGCGGTGTGATCGGGGTCGGCGTCTCAGCCTCCACCGCGGGTCGGCGTGGCGCGGCCGTGGCCGTACGAGCCGGCGGCGTCGGCGGTGCGGCGACCACCGGCGGCGGGGCCACGGGATCCGCCATGGCCGCGGGTGCGGGCTCAACCGGTGTGGGCTGGGCCGGTGCGAAGGTCTCCGGCGCGGTGGCGACGGCCGGCTCCGACGCGGGCGGATCGCGGGGGAACAGCAGCATGCCGACCACCACGATCGCGGCGATCACCAGTCCGATCCCGGCGACCGGCGGGAAGGGCAGGCCGCCGGCCCGGGCCTTGGGCGCGGCGCTGGCGCGGGCCAGCACGGAGCCGGTCGCCAGGGGCCGATCGTGGGGTTCGGCCGCCGTCTCTGGCGCGGGTGCAGGTGTGGGCTCCGGAGCGATCGCGGGCGCCGGCGGCGGCGCGACAGCCGCGGGCCGCGGCTGAGACACCAGGCCCCCGGTCAGGATGTTGCGGGGTGCGAGGGAGGGCGTCGGGACGCGGATCTGGTTGGTCGGCCGGGGCGCGCGCTTGACCGGCGTGCTGATGCCGAAGGTGGTCGGCGGCTGCCGGCCCCAGGCGCCGCGGGGCGTGCCGAACGGGTTGTCGTCCTGGCCGGGCGGCATGTGATCTCCAAAATGGTCCCCGATGTCGGGACGTGGTGCCTCGGGACTTGGACCGATCTATGACGGGCGGGGCGCGAACAGCCGGCGGAACCGGTCCACCACCACCGGCGAGAGGGCGGCCATCACGCCGCCGGCGTCGGCGACCCAATTGCGGATCGCGGCTTCCGGGACGCCGTGGCGGGCATAGTGGATCACCGACAGGATCAGGGCGAACCCCAGATAGCCCATGGCGATCCTGCGGATCGGCGTGCGGGGCATGGCCGCGAGCCCGGCGCAGGCCGCGACATAGAAGGCCGCGAAGTGCTCCAGATAGTGGGACCCCAGCAGTTTGGGGGTCAGCCAGCCGGGCGCGATCGAGGCCAGGAAGATGGCCAGCAGGGTCAGGCCGAACCCCAGGCGCGCCAGCACCGCCAGCACGCCGGTGTCGGGATAGGTCGCGGGCTCGCTCACGCGGCGGCCGCCTTCACCCCGGCGGGCAGGCGCGAGCGGTGATAGGGCCGATCCCCCAGCACGGTGGCGCGGTTCATGATCCGGCGGTGGGGCAGGTAGTCGTTGACGGCGTAGTGCTGAGTGACCCGGTTGTCCCAGAAGGCGATGGCGTTGTCCTTCCAGCGCCAGCGGACCAGGAACTCCGGCTTCTGGATGTGCTCGAACAGCATGTTCAGGATGGCGTCGCTCTCCTTGCGGCGCAGGCCCTTGATGCGGTCGGTGAAGCCGTAGTTGATGAACAGGCCGTCCTCGCCGGTCTCGGGGTGGGTCCGCACCACCGGGTGCAGGACGGGCGGGTTCTCAGCCAGCGCCTTGGCGTGCTTCTCGGCGCCGGCGCCCGCCGCCACGATCCCCTGCTGCGGGAAGCCGCGGGCGAAGTCGTGCACCGCGTCCAGGCCCGACAGGAACTCGCGGAAGGTCGGCGACAGGGCCTCATAGGCCGCCCTCATGTTCGACCAGATGGTGTCGCCGCCGCTGGGGGGCAGGTGCTTGGCGTAGAGGATCGAGGCCATGGGCGGGGTCTGGATGAAGGTGACGTCGGTGTGCCAGCTGTCGTTGTCGGTGGGGTTGTCCTTGTGGTTGTCCAGGATGAACAGCTCAGGCGCCTCGGGCACGCCGGGATAGAGGGGGTGGGTATGCAGCGCGCCAAATCTCGCGGCGAAGTCGCGATGTTGAACGGGCGTGATGTGCTGGTCCTCGAAGAAGATCACCTGGTGGGCCAGGAGGGCGGCGCGGACCTCGGCGAGCTGTCCCTCGTCCAGCCGCTGCGACAGGTCGATCCCGCCCACGACGGCGCCGATGGTGGGGGTGAGCGGTGTCACCTGAAACTTGGCCATGCTGGTCTCCCTGAGGGCCTCATCTAAGCGCGCCTTGGCCCGGCTTGCCAGGGTGGCGAGTGGGGAATCATGGCAGCCTGCCGCCATGTCCAGTCCCCCCGGCCTTCCCGAGTTCGACCTGCCGATGATCTTCGCCGACAAGGTGGCGGGCCTGGGCTTCCAGTCTGGCGTGTTCCGGGTGGCCCTGGCGGCCAATGTCTCCAACAATCTCGGCGTGACCGAGGTGGTGAAGTCCGGCTTCCTGATCCTCAGCCCCGAAGGCATGCTGGAGTTGCGCAGCCAGGTCGACCAGCTGCTGGGCGAGCTGGAGCGGCGCGGGCTGATGAACCTGAAGCCCGACAAACTGGACGGCTAGCCCTGAGCCGAACACGGTGCGGCCTGCGACAATCGCGCGCGCATGCTTAAGCTTGTTCTTAAGGCGTCTCCCCGAACCTGGCCCATGACGCCCGCCTCAGGAGCGGGTTCGCGTGGGACCACCAATGACCGTGACGACCATGGGGGGGCGACGCCTCGCGCTCCTGGGCCTTGCCTTTGGGGCGGCCCTGCTCAGCCAGCCGGCCTTCGCCCAGGACAGCGCCTGGGCCCTCGCGGCCACCTATACCGCCGATGTCGCGGGCCCGGTCTCGGGCGGCGCGTCTCAGGCCGGCCGGTTCCTGGACAACCTGATGATCGAGGGCGACCTCGACCTCGACAAGGCCATTGGATGGGCCGGCGCCACCGCCCACCTCTCGCTGCTGAACAATTCCGGCGGCGCCCCCAACGACCTGGCGGGGACCCTGCAGGGGATCAACAACATCGAGGTCACCCGTCCACGGGGCAAGGTCTACGAGGCCTGGCTGCAGCAGGACTTCGGCCGCGCCTCCGTGCGGGCCGGCCTCTATGATCTCAACAGCGAATTCTACACCACCGACGCTTCGGGCCTGCTGATCGCGCCCCCCTTCGGCATCGGCTCGGAACTGGCCGCCACCGGCCCCAACGGCCCGTCGATCTTCCCCTCCACGGCGCTGGGCCTGAGGGTCCGCATCGCGCCCTCCGACGCCACCTACATCCAGGCCGCGGCGATCAACGCCAAGGCCGGCGCCCTCGGGGACCCTGGCGGCGTCAACACCGACTTCGACGACGGCGTCCTGCTGGCGGCCGAGGCCGGCTGGACCAGGCGCGGCAAGGTGGCCGTGGGGCTCTGGCGCTACAGCAGGGACCAGAACGACATCGTCGATCTCGACGCCGCGGGCCTTCCTGTGCAGCGCACGGCGGCCGGCGCCTACCTGCTGGTGGACCACCCCCTCCGAGGCGCGCAGGGCGACATCCGCGCGGTGGCGGGCTTTCTCCGCGTCGGCGTCTCGGACGGCGACACCACCCCCTTCAAGGGCGGGGGCCAGGCGGGCCTGTTGATGACGCAGGTCTTCGGCGGACGGCCGGATTCGGCCCTCTCCCTCGGGGTCGCCTATGGCGGCCTCTCCGACAAGTTCCAGCAGACCCTGGCGGGCGGCGGGCTCTCCGCGGCGTCGTCGGAGTCAACCCTGGAGCTGACCTACGCCGACAAGGTCGCCCCGCGGCTCAGCCTGCAGCCCAGCCTGCAGTATGTCGTCCACCCCGGCGGCGACCGCGACGCCGAGGCCGCCGTCGTTCTCGCCCTGCGGGTGTCCATCGATTTGTAACCAACTGCGATTAACCAGAATTCCAAATTCCGGCGTGCGTCCGGCCGAGGGCTGATTTCATGAGTTTTATTTCCAATCTGCGGATTTCCGCCAAGATCCTGGTGATCGTGGCCATGCTGCTCAGCCTCACGGCCGGCATGACCGCCTTCGCGGTGATCAAGGCCAATCAGATGGCGGAGGCCACCCAGTTCCTGGTGAATGATCCGGTGAGGGGCACGCGCCTGGCGGCCAGGGTCGATGGCGCCTTCGCCCGTATGCACCAGATCGCCTACGAGACGGTGGTGGAGACCGACGACGCCCAGCTGCCGGAGCTGCAGAAGGAATTCGACGCCCAGGTCGCCGAGGTGCGCGCCGCCCTGAAGGACATGAAGCCCCTCATCGAGGGCGAGCACGTCGCGCCCTACAACACGATCACCGAGAACCTTGAGGCCTATATCGCCCTCGACAAGGAACTGACCGAGCAACGCCTCATCCACCTGCTGTTCGACTGCGAGAGCACCCTGCAGGACAAGATGACCCCGGTGTACGACAAGGTCCACGCCGCCATCGCCCTGCTCAACAGGCAGCAGATGAAAGACATCGACCAGGCCGCCGTGGACGCGGCGAAGGACAAGCAGGCCGTCTTCTGGTGGCTGGTGGGCGCCGGCGGCACGGGCGCCCTGCTGCTGGGCGCTCTGGCCATCTATATTTCGCGCAAGGAGATCGCGGGTCCCATCGCCGGCATGACCCAGGCGATGGACCAGCTCGCCTCCGGCGACCTGACCACCCACGTGTCGGGCAAGGAGCGCCGCGACGAGATCGGCGCCATGGCCCGCGCCGTCCAGGTGTTCAAGGAGAACGGCCTGGCCCTGACCACCGCCGAGGCCGAGAAGGTCCGCCTTGAGGCCCAGAGCGCCCAGGAACGCCAGCGCGCCGAGGCCGAGCGCGCCGCGCTCGCCGCCGAACAGGCGCACGTGGTGGAGTCGGTGGCCGAAGGCCTGTCGCGTCTGTCCGACGGCGACCTGATGCACCGCCTGCCCGACGACTTCCCCGTCGCCTATGTGAAGCTCAAGGATGACTTCAACCGCGCCATGAGCGGGCTGGAGGAGGCCATGCTGGTCATCGCCGCCAATGCGTCCAGCATGCGGAACGGCGCCGGCGAGATCTCGGGCGCCGCCGACGACCTGTCGCGCCGCACAGAACAACAGGCCGCCAGCCTGGAAGAGACCGCCGCCGCCCTGGACGAGATCACCGTCACGGTGAAAAAGTCCGCCGCCGGCGCCGAGCAGGCCAACGATGTGGTCAACGCCGCCCGTGGCGACGCCGAACGCTCGGGCGTGGTGGTCAACGAGGCGGTCGGCGCCATGGGCGAGATCGCGTCCTCCTCCAAGCAGATCAGCCAGATCATCGGGGTGATCGACGAGATCGCCTTCCAGACCAACCTGCTGGCCCTGAACGCGGGCGTTGAAGCCGCCCGCGCCGGCGACGCCGGCCGTGGCTTCGCCGTCGTGGCCTCCGAGGTGCGGGCGCTCGCCCAGCGCTCGGCGGAAGCGGCCAAGGAGATCAAGACCCTGATCGCCGCCTCCACCCGTCAGGTGGAAAGCGGCGTGCGCCTGGTTGGCGAGACGGGGACGGCGCTGGCCGGCATCGTCAACAAGGTCAGCGAGATCTCGGGCCTGGTGTCGGAGATCGCGGCCTCGTCCCAGGAACAGGCCACCGGCCTCAACCAGGTCAACGCCGCCGTCAACCAGATGGATCAGGTGACCCAGCAGAATGCGGCCATGGTGGAGCAGTCCACCGCCGCCAGCCACAGCCTGGCGCAGGAAGCTCAGGAGCTGAACCGCCTGGTGGCCCGCTTCAAGACGAGCGCCGTGGCTCAACCACCCCAGGGCGCCCGCCGTCAGGCGCCGGCCGCTTCCCACGCCCCGCGCCCGCAGATGCGCGCCACCTCCCAGGTGGCCCAGCGTCCGGCCGACGACAGCTGGGAAGAATTCTAGACCCCAATTCGACCCGCAGCGTCCTCCACCGCGGTTCGTCAGTAAGGCCCTCCCCCTCCCCAGGGGGAGGGTTTTTCTTGGGCGCTTCCGTCAGTCCTTGCTGACCAGCTTGGTGACTTCCGCCACCTGTTCTGGGGTCAGCTTCCAGTCGCCGGCCTTGGCGTTGGCGACGATCTGGTCGGCCCGCGTGGCGCCGGCGATCACCGAGCTGACCACCGGGTGACCCAGGATCCAGGCGAAGGCCAGTTCCAGGATCGTGTGGCCGTTGTCCCGGGCCCAGGCGTCAAGCTTCTCGATCTGGTCGAAGTTCTTGTCGCTCAGGGCCGCGGCGCCGCGGGGACCCCAGGCGGCCAGGCGGGTGCCCTCGGGCGGCGCCTCGCCACGGCTGTACTTGCCCGACAGGAGGCCTGAGGCCAGCGGGAAGAACGGCAGGAAGCCCAGGCCGAACTTCTCGCAGGCCGGCAGCACCTCGCGCTCCACGTTGCGCTCCAGCAGGCTGTAGTTGTTCTGGGCCGAGACGAATCTTTCCAGCCCACTCGTTTGTGATCTCCAATGTGCGTCGGCGATCTGCCAGCCGGAGAAGTTGGAATTGCCCAGGTAGAGAACCTTGCCGTCGCGAACCAGGTCGTCCAGCGCCCTCAGGGTCTCGTCGATGGGGGTGTCGGGATCGGGGCGGTGCATCTGGTAGAGGTCGATGCGGTCGGTGCCCAGGCGCTTGAGGCTGGCCTCAACGGCGCTGACCACATAGCGGCGCGAGCCGCCGGCGTTCTCGCCCATGGCGAACTTGGTGGCCACCACCGCCTTGTCGCGTTTGCCCTTCAGGGCCGCGCCCAGGAATTCCTCGGACTTCGTGCCGCCATAGACGTCGGCGGTGTCGAAGAAGGTGATGCCGTTATCCAGCGCCGCGTCGACGACGGTCTGGGTCTCCTGCGCGCTGATCCGCATCCCGAAATTGTTGCAGCCCAGACCGATGGCGCTGACCTTCAGGCCGCTGGTTCCCAATCGCCGCTGTTCCATGTCGCCGCTCCCAATGTCTTTGGTTTCAATGGGGCGGAGCATAGGACGCGAATGCGCGGCGGCGCTAGCTCACGCGCAGCTGACGACGTCGAGTTGTTCGGCGTCGGCCTCGTCGAGCACGGTCTGGATGGCGATCAGCAGGCGCTCCAGCTCCAGGGGCTTGGGCACCAGGACGTCCATGCCGGCGGCGGTATATTCGGCCGCATGGTGGGCCATGGCGTTGGCGGTCAGGGCGATGATCGGCGTGCGGCGATGGTTCTCGTTGCGCTCCCACTCGCGGATCAGGCGGGTGGCGGTGGGGCCGTCCATCACCGGCATCTGCACGTCCATCAGGATCGCGTCCCAGTCACCGGTGGCCGCCGCCGCCACGGCCAGCTCCCCATTGTCGACGCAGGTCACCTCGACGCCGACCTGGGCCAGCAGGGTGCGCAGCACCAGCTGGTTCATCGGATTGTCCTCGGCCGCCAGGATGCGAAGCGCCGAGCCGTCGCGCAGAGGCGGGGCCTCGAAGACGTCATCCCGCACCGCCTGGCCGTCTGCGTCGCCGATGCGGGTGAGCGGCAGGCGCACCGTGAAGACCGATCCCCGACCCAGGACGCTGGCGGCCTCGATCTCTCCGCCCATCAGGGTGGCGAGTTCCCGGCAGATGGCCAGGCCAAGGCCCGAACCGCCGAACCGCCGGGTGGTGGAGGTGTCCTCCTGGACGAACTTCTGGAACAGGGCGCCCAGCCGGTCGGCGGCGATGCCGGGGCCGGTGTCGGTGACCTTGAACACCAGGTGCGGCGCCGCGACCGAGACATCCACACGGACCTCGCCTCGGTCGGTGAACTTCACGGCGTTGGAGACCAGATTGTAGATGATCTGGCGCACCCGCGTTGGGTCGCCGGCCCAGACGCCGCGAGCCTCCGGCGCCACGGTGACGGCGAAGCTGACGTCCTTCTCGGTGGCCAGGGTGGTGAAGGTGGCGTGCGCGCCTTCCACCAGCTGTTCGACGTCCACCATGGAGGCCTCCAGCTCCAGCCGGCCGGCCTCGATGCGCGAAAGGTCCAGCAGGTCATTCAGCAGGGCCAGCAGCGTCTCGCCGGCCTGGCGGATCACCGTCAGGCGCTCGCGCTGGATCTCCGGAAGGTCGTCTCGGGCCATGGCCTGGGCCATCCCCAGCACCCCGTTCAGCGGCGTGCGGATCTCGTGGCTCATGGTGGCCAGGAAGGCGGACTTGGCCTCGTTGGCGGCGTTGGCGTCGTCGCGGGCCCGCTCCAGGGTGACATTCAGGTCGCGCAGCCGGTCCTCGGATTCCTTCAAGTCCTGGATGGACTGGGTGATCACCACGCAGCGAACGGGACCCTCGCCGGCGAAGCGCGCCGCGGTCATGCGGAACCACTCGCCGCTGCCGGCCTGGTAGGCGCGGATGAAGGACTTGGTCTTGCCGGCGAGGATGGCGCGCAAGCCCTTCATCAGGGCCTTGCCGTGGTTGCCGGGCAGCTTCGACACCACGTCGAAGAGGTTGCGGCCCAGGTGATAGGTGTCGCTCTTGGCGAGCTCCGCGCCCCGGGCCCGGAAGGCCTGGTTCGCGGCCACGATGTCGCCGGTCTCGTCGATGACGGTGAGCATGGCCGCCACCCCGTCGATCACCCCGCGCCCGAAGCGTTCGGACTCCAGCAGTTCGGCATGGGCCTGGCGCTGGGCGGTGATGTCCTGCATGGCGCCGTGGAGGGCCACGCACTTGCCGTCGGCCATCTCCGGCTCGCCAACGATGCGGAACCAGAGGTCCTCGCCGCCGGGGGTGATCATGGGGCTCTCGAACTCGACGCGCTCGCCGGTCTGCATGGCCTGGCGGGTATAGGCCCGGACCCGGTCGCGCTCGCGTTCCGGGTAGATCTCCAGGATTCTGGCGAAGCTCTCAACCCGCTCCGGACGCCCCAGCATTTCCTGCACCTCACGGCTCCAGCGCACCGTGCCGTCGCGCAGGTCCACCTCCCAGCCGCCGAGGCGGGCGAGGTGGCCAGCCGAGCGCAGGGAGGTCGAGGTGGCCTTCAACCGCGCCTCGAACTGCTTGGCTGAGGTGACCTCGGTCTGGACCGAGACAAAGCCGTCATGGGCGCCCGCGGCGTCGTAGGTCGGGCGCACGTCCAGGTCGATCCAGAACTGGCGCTGGTCCTTGGCCTGCAGCTGGACCTGGAGGCGGAAACCCTCGCCCCCGGCGATGTAGCCACGCAGGCGGGCCAGGGTCTCAGGATTGGTGTGGGGGGATTCCAGCAGGGCGCAGGGCGTCAGGCCCCGGCATTCGTTGAGGGAATAGCCGGTGATGGTGGTGAAGCCCTCGTTGATCCACTCGATGCGGCCCGCGGTGTCCAGCAGGACCGTGCCGCTGGAGGTCGCCCGCGCGATACGCGCCAGCCGGCTGTCGAGGTCGCTGCGCGGCTCCAAGCCCTCTGCCCCCCACATTCAAGTCTTCCAAGGATTAACTCTGTTACGCCGGGAATGAACAAAGGGGAAAGCCGGCGCGAAAATTCGCCGCAGGGCATCGGCCTGATCAAGCCGGTGGCAGTGGGACCCGGCTCTCTACAGTGAGGCTCACGAGGTCGCTTTCGTCCTTCAGCCCGACACCGGTCAGGCCAAGGCGCCGCGCCTCGGCGATGTGCCAGGCCAGCTTGAAGGCCGCCTCCTCATAGGACAGGCCCTCAGAGCGGATGTTGGAGATGCAGTTGCGCTCCGCGTCGGTGCGGCCCACGTGGGGCGCGTGGGTCAGGTAGACCCCCAGGCTGTCGGGGCTCGACAGGCCGGGCCGTTCACCCACCAGCAGGGCCACCATGCCGGCCCCCAGGCGTTCGCCGATCTCGTCGCCCAGGGCCACCCGGGCCTGGGTCGCGATGACCACGGGTCCGAGACTCCATCCCGCGCGATCGACATAGGGGGCCAGGGCGGCCACCAGGGGAACGGCGTGGGCGTGGGCGGCGGCGCTGGAAAGCCCGTCAGCCACCACCAGCACCAGGTCGGATCCACGCGCCCCGCTGCGCTCGAGGGTCTCGCGACCGGCGCCCGACAGCCTCCGCCCAAGGTCTGGCCGACGCAGATAGGTCGCCCGGTCCGGCGCGGCGCTGGCCACCTGGACCGTGACGTGGCCAAGCGCCTCCAGGCCGCGGGCGACGGCGTCGGCGTCGAAGGCGGCGTGCGCCGCGTCCCGGGCCTGGGCGTGCGCCAGGGCCAGGGCCAGCACCTCGCGGGTCGGCAGGGCGGGGCCTGCGCGGCCGAGCGCGATCCGCGCGGCGGTCAGGCCGGTGAGCTGGGTCCAGGGATCGCGGGCAGGGGGCTCGCCCATCAGACCCCCGTCAGCAGGCGGTGGGTGGGCGTGCGTGGCAGCAGCCGCCCGTCGCCGCCGGTGATCTTCATGCCCTCCAGCCAGGCCTCGAACTCCGGCGCCCGCCCAAGGCCCAGCAGCTCCCGGATGTAGAGCGCGTCGTGGAAGGAGGTGGACTGGTAGTTCAGCATCACGTCGTCGCCCCCCGGCACCCCCATGACGAAGGTGACGCCAGCGGTGGCCAGCAGGGTCAGCAGGGTGTCGATGTCGTCCTGATCGGCCTGCGCGTGGTTGGTGTAGCAGACGTCGCAGCCCAGGGGCGCGCCCATCAGCTTGCCGCAGAAGTGGTCCTCCAGCCCGGCCCGGATGATCTGCTTGCCGTCGTAGAGGTACTCCGGCCCGATGAAGCCGACGACCGTATTGACCAGCAGCGGATCGAAGGCGCGTGCGACGGCATAGGCCCGCGCCTCCAGGGTCTGCTGGTCCACGCCGTGGTGGGCGCCCGCCGACAGGGCCGAACCCTGGCCGGTCTCGAAGTACATGACGTTGTCGCCCACCGTGCCGCGCTTCAGGGACAGGGCCGCCTCGCGCCCCTCCTTCAGCAGGGCGAGGTTCACACCGAAGCTGGCGTTGGCGGCCTGCGTGCCGGCCACTGACTGGAAGACCAGATCCACCGGCGCGCCGCGCTCGATCAGCTCAAGGCTGGTGGTGACGTGGGCCAGGACGCAGGCCTGGGTGGGGATCTCGAACCGCCCGATCAGGCCGTCCAGCAGACGCAGCAACTCCCCGGTGGCGGCCAGGCTGTCGGAGGCCGGATTGATCCCGATCACCGCGTCGCCGCAGCCGTACATCAGGCCGTCCAGCACGCTGGCGGTGATCCCGGCCGGGTCGTCGGTGGGGTGGTTGGGCTGCAGGCGCACGGCCAGGGTCCCGGCCAGGCCGATGGTGTTGCGGAACCTGGTCGTCACCCGGCATTTCGAGGCGACCAGGATCAGGTCCTGATTGCGCATCAGCTTGCTGACCGCCGCCGCCATCTCTGGGGTGATGGCCGGCGCCAGGCTGGCGAGCACCGCCGGCGTGGTGGTCTCGGACAGCAGGAAATCGCGGAACGCCCCGACCGTCAGGCCGGCGATGGGGCCGAAGGCCTGCGCGTCATGGCTGTCGCAGATCAGCCGGGTGACCTCGTCGGCCTCGTAGGGGATGAGCGGCTGGTCCAGCAGGGTCTTCAGCGGAACCTCGGCCAGGGCCAGCTTGGCCGCCACATTCTCCTGGGCGCAGGACGCCGCCAGTCCCGCCAGGGCGTCCCCCGACCGCAGCGGCGAGGCCTTGGCCAGCAGGTCCTTCAGGTCCGGAAAGGTCCAGGTGGTCGTGCCAACGACCTGACGATAACCCATGGCGCGCCCCGTGCAGGCGGGGATCATGGCGCCTTCGCGCCGAGCTCCCAACCCGGCGGGTTTTTTACAGCGCCCGCGCCAGCCTCAGGGCCTCGGCGTTCTCGGCCCGGGCGCGGCGGTCGTTGATCGCCACGTCGGCGTCGAGGGAGTCGTCGTAGGAAACCTCGTCCTCGAAGGGCGAGATGATCGCGTCGGGCAGGAGGTCCATTTCGTTCGGCATCGGACGCTTCTCCAAGGTTAGCGCTCGCCTGTCGCGGGAAGAGCAGGATGCCGTTCATCTCTCGTTAAGAAAAGCGACACTTCGCCGATCGGCCTGACTCTCACGCACTGTTGACCTGCCGGTGCGCGACCCCGGTCCGCGGGCTTTTCAGTGATCGATGATCAGAAAGCGTATTGGCCTGAGCGTGGAACGGTATTTAGATGAAACCCACGCCGCGTCGGGGTCGGCGGACGCAGTCCTGAAAGCAGGAGGGCGTTTCGCAACCGCGAGAGTAGAGCGTCGCGGGAAGGGATTTGTTTTGCAGCGCACCATTACCGAGGGGCCTGACTACTTTCATAAGGTTGTCGATTGCCAGTGGGCCTGTCCGGCCCACACTCCAGTCCCTGAATACATTCGCTTGATCGCCGACGGCCGCTACTCCGACGCCTACATGGTCAACTGGCGTTCCAACGTGTTCCCAGGCGTCCTGGGGCGCACCTGCGACCGCCCCTGCGAGCCCGCCTGCCGCCGCGGCCGGGTCGAGGATGAGCCCGTCGCCATCTGCCGGCTCAAGCGGGTCGCCGCCGACAACAAGTCCGACATCTCGGCCTTCCTGCCCACCGTCGCGCCGCGCAACGGCAAGCGGGTGGCCCTGGTGGGCGCCGGTCCCGCGGCGCTGACCGTGGCTCGCGACCTCGCCCCGCTCGGCTATCACGTCGTGGTCTTCGACGGCGACGCCAAGGCCGGGGGCATGATCCGCCGCCAGATCCCCCGCTTCCGCCTGCCGGAGGAGGTGATCGACGAGGAGGTGGGCTACATCACCGGCCTGGGTCTCGACATGCGGCTGGGCCAGCGGGTCGACAGCCTCAAGGACCTGCTGGAGGAGGACTATCACGCGGTCTTCGTCGGCACCGGCGCGCCGCGCGGCAGGGACCTGGACCTGCCCGGCCGCCAGGAGGCCGCCGCCAATATCCACATCGGCATCGACTGGCTCTCCAGCGTCGCCTTCGAGCATGTGGACAGGATCGGCAAGCGGGTCATCGTCCTGGGGGGCGGCAACACCGCCATGGACTGTTGCCGCACCTCGCGCCGGCTGGGCGGCGAGGACGTCAAGGTCATCGTCCGCTCCGGCTTCGACGAGATGAAGGCCTCCCCCTGGGAGAAGGAAGACGCCATCCACGAGGACATCCCGATCCTCAACTTCCTGGTCCCCAAGGAATTCACCCATGAGAACGGCCGCCTCACCGGCGTGCTGTTCGAGAAGGTGGTCGCCCAGTTCGACGACAAGGGCCGCCGTAAGCTGGTCCCGTCGGGCGAGCCGGACCAGCACTTCGAATGCGACGACGTCCTGGTGGCGGTGGGCCAGGAGAACGCCTTCCCCTGGATCGAGCGCGACCTTGGCCTGGAGTTCGACGAATGGGGCATGCCCCGGGTCGACGAGGTCACCTTCCAGTCCACCCTGCCTCGGGTGTTCTTCGGCGGCGACTCGGCCTTCGGGCCCAAGAACATCATCTGGGCCGTGGCCCAGGGCCACGACGCGGCCATCTCCATCGACCGGTTCTGCCAGGACCAGGACGTCCGCGACCGGCCGGCGCCTGGAACCTCGATGGTCAGCCAGAAGATGGGCATCCACGAGTGGAGCTACGACAACGACGTCTCCAATGACCTGCGCCACCGCGTGCCCCTGCGGGCCAAGGACGAGGCCCTGCGCAATGTGAAGCTGGAGGTGGAGCTGGGCTTTGACCTGCAGCTCGGTCTCGCCGAGGCCCAGCGCTGCCTGAACTGCGACGTCCAGACCGTGTTCGCCGAGCCGATCTGCATCGAGTGCGACGCCTGCGTCGACATCTGTCCGGTGGACGCCATCACCTTCACCGCCAATGGCGAGGAGGGCGACCTGCGGATGCGGCTCAGCGCCCCGGCCTTGAACCTGACCCAGGACCTCTACGTCTCCGGCGAGCTGAAGACCGGGCGGGTGATGGTCAAGGACGAGGATGTCTGCCTGCACTGCGGTCTCTGCGCCGAGCGCTGTCCCACCGGCGCCTGGGACATGCAGCAGTTCACCCTTGAGATGACCCATGCGGGGGAAAAACCATGCGCCCGCTAGAGGCCGTCAACGACTTTGTCGTCAAGTTCGCCAACGTCAACGGCTCGGGCTCGGCCAGCGCCAACGCCATGTTCGCCAAGTCCTTCCTGCGGATGGGCGTGCCGGTGGCGGCCCGCAACATCTTCCCCTCCAACATCCAGGGCCTGCCCACCTGGTATGAGGTTCGCGTCACCGAGGCCGGCCATCAGGGCCGTCGCGGCGGGGTCGACATGATGGTGGCGATGAACCCCCAGACCTGGGACCGGGACCTGGCCGAGATCGAGCCTGGCGGCTACCTGTTCTACGACTCGACCAAGCCCCTGCCGCCGTCGAAATTCCGCGAGGACATCACGGTGGTGGGCGTGCCCCTGACCGCGATGTGCAACGAGGCCTATTCGGTCCCGCGCGAGCGCCAGCTGTTCAAGAACACCATCTATGTGGGCGCCTTGGCGGCCCTGCTGGACATCGAGATCGGGGTCATCGAGCAACTGCTGGCCGAGCAGTTCGCTGGCAAGGAGCGGCTGATCGCCGCCAATGTCGCGGCCCTGCACATGGGCGCCGACTATGTGAAGGCCAACCTCGCGCCGCTCGGCCTTCGGGCGCGGCGCGCCGACAAGGTGGGCGACCGCATCTATGTCGAGGGCAACATGGCCGCCGGCCTGGGCGCCGTCTACGGCGGGGCCACGGTCTGCGCCTGGTATCCCATCACGCCCTCGACCTCGCTCGCCGAGGCCTTCACCGAGTTCTGCGGCGACTACCGGACCGATCCTGCGACCGGCAAGGCCCGCTACGCCATCGTCCAGGCCGAGGACGAGATCGCCTCCATCGGCATGGTGGTGGGCGCCGGCTGGAACGGGGCGCGCGCCTTCACCGCCACCTCGGGCCCGGGCATCTCCCTGATGCAGGAGTTCGTGGGCCTGTCCTACTTCGCCGAAATCCCGGCGGTGATCTTCGACGTGCAGCGCGGCGGCCCGTCCACCGGCATGCCCACCCGCACCCAGCAGTCGGACATCCTCTCGGCGGCCTATGCCAGCCACGGGGACACCAAGCATGTCCTGCTGCTGCCGCAGGATCCGGGGGAATGCTTCGAGATGGGGGCCCTGGCCTTCGATCTCTCTGACCGCCTGCAGACCACCATCTTCGTCATGCTCGATCTCGACATCGGCATGAACGAGTGGCTGACCGCCCCCTTCGCCTGGGACGACAGCCGCACCCTGGATCGCGGCAAGGTCATGACCCATGACGAGCTGGAGGCCGGCCGCGACTTCGGCCGCTATCTCGACGTCGATGGCGACGGTATTCCGTTCCGCACCTATCCGGGAACTCATCCCACCAAGGGCGGCTATTTCACCCGCGGCACCTCGCGCAATCCCTATGCCCGCTACAGCGAGGAGGGCGGCGTCTATGTCGACAACGTCCAGCGCCTGCTGCGCAAGTTCGAGACCGCCAAGGGCCTGGTGCCGGCGCCGGTCCGCCGCGACGCCTCGCGTCCGACCCGCACCGGGGTGATCTATTACGGCTCCACAGGCGCGGCCATGGACGAGGCGTTGCAGGTGATGGAAGCCCAGGGCCGCTTCGTGAACGCGATGCGCGTGCGCGGCTTCCCCTTCGCCGATGAGGTCTTCGAGTTCATCGCCGCCCATGACGAGGTCTTCGTGGTGGAGCAGAACCGCGACGGCCAGTTGCGCACCCTGATCATGAACGAGGGCGGGGTCGATCCGGCCAAGCTCACCGCGGTGCTGCACTATGACGGCACCCCCATCACCGCCCGTTTCATCGCCGGAGAGATCGCCGGCCAGCTTAGCCCCGCCGCGCCGACGCCGGAACGCCGCCAGGTTCCGGAGGCCGCCGAATGACCTACATCACCAAGCCCCAGCTGCATCACCCGCGCCTCGTTGAGAACGCGCTCGGCAAGACGCGCCGCGACTACGAGGGTTCGGTCTCGACGCTGTGCGCCGGCTGCGGCCATGACTCTATCTCGGCGGCCATCATCCAGGCGGCCTACGAACTCGACCTGCCGCCGCACCGCGTGGCCAAGCTGTCGGGGATCGGCTGCTCGTCCAAGACCCCGGACTATTTCCTGGGCGCCTCGCACGGCTTCAACACCGTGCACGGCCGCATGCCCTCGGTGCTGACCGGCGCCAACCTGGCCAATCGCGACCTGATCTATCTGGGGGTCTCCGGGGACGGCGACAGCGCCTCCATCGGCTTTGGCCAGTTCGCCCACGCCATCCGGCGCGGGGTGAACATGACCTATATCGTCGAGAACAACGGGGTCTATGGCCTCACCAAGGGCCAGTTCTCCGCCACCTCCGACAAGGGTTCGAAGTCCAAGAAGGGCGTGGTCAACCACGACAGCGCCATCGACCTGGTGAGCGTCGCCCTGCAACTGGGCGCCACCTTCGTCGCCCGCTCCTTCTCCGGCGACAAGGCCCAGCTGGTGCCCCTGATCAAGGCGGCGCTGAGCCACCAGGGCTCGGCCTTCATCGACTGCATCAGCCCCTGTATTCAGTTCAACAATCACGCGGGCTCCACGAAGAGCTTCGACTATGTCCGCGATCACAACGAGGCGGTGAACACGCTCGATTTCGTGGTGTCGCGCGAGGCGATCCATGTCGACTACGAGCCGGGGACCAACACCCTGGTGACCCAGCACGACGGCTCGGTCCTCAACCTGCACAAGCTGGCCGAACACTACGACCCCACCGACCGCATATCGGCCATGGCCTATCTGGCCGGCCGCCAGGCGCAGGGCGAGGTGGTCACCGGCCTGCTCTATGTCGACCCCAGGGCGCAGGACCTGCACGAGGGCCTGGAGACCGTGGAGACCCCCCTCAACCAGCTCACCGACGCCCAGCTGATTCCAGGGTCGAAGGTGCTGGAGCGGCTGAACGCTTCCCTGCGGTAGGCCGGCGCCATCCCGCTCTTGCCCCGATGCGGGCAGGGCGATCGCATAGGAACCTGGGTGTCCTGATTGCGAGATGCTCCCCTCCTGGGGGAGCTGGCGCGAAGCGCCTGAGGGGGACTTTGACTCTTGTTTTCGGGCCGAAGAATTCAACGACGTTGATCCCCCCCGTCACGGACCTGCGGTCCGCGCCACCTCCCCCACATCGGCGCTGCGCGCCTGGGGGAGGATCTGGTCTGACCATCATGTGCGATAGCCCTGCCCATGAAGGGAAGAGGGTCGGGTGAGGGGGCTTCCCCGCCGCACGGCCTACGACGACCGGTCCCAGATCGACTTGAAGCTCCCACCCCCCGTCAGCCGCTGCGCCGGGCTCTGCTTGTCGATGTGACCGATCAGGCCGCGATAGACGCCGTAGCCCACCAGTTCCTGCAGCCGCGGCGCGAACCCCCGCACCATCTCCGGCGGGATGCCCAGTTGCTGGTTCTCCTGCTGGCGCACGAAGCCCGCGCAGTAGTTCATGGCGATGCCGGTGCGCCGCGTGTCGGTCTGGTTGGCGCCGCCGCCGTGCCACAGGGCCCCGTCCCAGATCAGCACCGAGCCTCTGGGCATCTCGGCGGCGATGGTTTCGTAGGACCCGCCATATTCCGGGTTCGGCTTCAGATGGCTGCCCGGAACCAGCCGCGTGGCGCCATTGGCCTCCGTGAAGTCGGTCAGCGCCCACATGGAGTTGCACACCAGCGGAGCGTGCGGCTTGGCCAGCGGGATCACCTGGTCGTCGGCGTGGATCGGCTGGGCGCGCTCGCCCGGGTCGATGGCGATGGAGGAGAGCGAGGAGATCAGGCAGCCCTCGTCCAGCACGCCTTCGACGATGGGCAGGACGGCGGGGTGGACCGGGACCTCGGCGAAGACCGGATCATGGACCAGCAGGTTGTAGATCCGCACCGTGCGGTGGCCCTCGAAGCCGTTCATGGCCGGCTTGGCGTCGAGGTCGTGTTCCAGCCGCAGCAAGGCGTCGTTCAGCGCCTCGATCAGGTCGGCCGGAATGGCGTTCTCGACGATGGTGTAGCCGTCGCGCTTCACGCGCTCGATGTGGCCTGCAACCATCGTTTGCTCCCTTGGCGTTTTGCGCGATCTTAGGCGCCGATCCTCGGAGACGCCATGACCGTCCGCCTGCGCGACCTGACCCCCGGCGACAGCGACCGTCTGTTGGCCTGGCGCAACCTGCCCGAGGTGGCGCGCTGGATGTACTCCGACCACGAGATCAGCCGCGCCGAGCACGACCGCTGGTTCGCCGGGATCGCGGGCGACGCCACCCGCAAGTATTGGATCATCGAACTGGACGGCGAGCCGGTGGGCCTGGCCAACCTGGCCGACATCTCCACCGCCCACCGCAAGGCCGCCTGGGCCTACTACCTCGCCAGCCCCGCCGTGCGCGGCAAGGGCGTCGGCGCCTTCGTCGAGGTCTTCGTCCTCGACCACGTCTTCGGCGACCTCAAGCTCAACAAGCTCTGCTGCGAGGTGCTGCTGGAGAACGAGGGGGTCTGGAAGATGCACGAGTCCTTCGGTTTCCAGCGCGAGGCCCTCTACCGCGACCACGTCTGGAAGGGCGGCCGCGGCCACGACGTGGTGGGCCTGGCCATCCTCGCCGCCGACTGGGCCAAGGCCCGCGAGGCCAGCGTCAAACGCCTGCGGGCGCGGGGGTTCGTGATCTGAGCCTGCCGCTCGAACAATAGCTCACCGGATCAGGTGGCGACGGTCAGCGACCTTCGCCGCGGCGTTGATCGCCCCACTTGCACCCTGTCCGGATTCGGTGTTCCCTCTACGTTCCAGGTGAGGCGCGCATGAAAACGGCACAGGCAGGGTTTCGGTTTCCGGTGGTCGGATTTACCCCCGACCTTGAGATGTGGGCGTTCCAGGACTTGGACACCCTGACCTCCTGCGGACCTGAAACGCTCCGAGACAACTTGCAGATCGGGATGGAGTTGGTGGATGCCGATGGTCGCAGGTGGATCGTCCGATCCGTAACCAGAACGGGTCGGGCCGAGTCGGTGCTGAAGAGTGCGCTGTCGATGCTCATGTTCGCCAAGCCGCAATCGCGCATCGAGCATGAGTTGGACGCGCTGGAACCGCTGTCGCTCGACGAGGTCAAGGCGCGCGCCTGCGCCATGCTGGAGGCCTTTCCCGAAGACTACGGACAGTACGACGAGTCCGACAACGTGCTCGCCCCTTTGCTGGCCGAGGTCCGCCGCGCCAGGGATATCGCCAGCCTTCCCGAACTGCTGGGGCTGGACAGCTTCAAGGCCTACTGACGCGCGATCAGACCGCCTTAGAACTGTTCCACTCCAGCGCCGCGATCTCCGCCATGCCGAAATCCGGGTTGGCGGCGTGCAGCGTCCCGTAGACATGGCGCACGAAGTCCAGGTCTTGCGGATGGTCCACCGTCCAGCGCAGGTGGGCCAGGGAGGGGGTCTGGGACAGGAACTCGATCCGGAACCGCTTCGGATTGCGGTACAGGAACGGCGTCACGTGCTCGCGGTCATAGGGGTCGGTCGCCTCGAAGAGCGCGGTGCGCAGCGACGCCGCCGTCATCACCTCGATGTCGAGGCCGTGGGGATAGGTGCGCACCTCCGGGGTGTTGCTGGCATAGTCGGCGCGGGTCGCCGCATGGTGCGCGATCACCGCGTCCAGCACCCGCCAGTCCGTGAGCGGACAATCGGCGGTCATCCGCACCACCGTGGCCGCCTCCGGGAAGGCGTCAAGCGCGCGCCCGAACCGCCCCAGCACGTCGTCGAGGTCGCCGCGCACCACGGTGAGGTCCAGCCGCGCGGCATAGTCGGCCACCGCGTCGTCGCTGGCCTGGTCGCTGGTGGCCAGCACCAGCTCGTCCATCCGCCTCGAGCGCCGCAGCCGCTCCACCTGGCGGCCCAGCATCGGCATGCCCGCCACATCGGCCAGCACCTTGCCGGGCAGCCGGCTCGAGCTCATCCGCGCCTGGATTATGCCTAGGATCATCTCGCCGCTCCAAACCGTCATCCCGGCCAAGCCAAGCGCAGAGCCTGGACCCAGGGGCCGCGACAATCCCCCCTGGGTCCCGGATCGGCCTGGCCGGCCGTCCGGGATGACGGAGAGGGCGTCGGCCCGCGTTCAACCCACCTTACCGGCGGCGGGGCAGTCGCGGTAGGCTGCGCCCATGAACCTCTACGACCGCCTCATCACCGCCTCCGACCGTCCCGGCTTCCTGCTCCCGGACGGCGCGCAGATCACCTACGGCGAGCTGGACGCGGGCGCCGGCCGCCTGGCCGCCCTGCTGATCTCGAGGGGCGTCGTCCCCGGCGACCGCGTGGCGGTGCAGACCGACAAGACGCCTGAGGCGGTCATGCTCTACCTGGCGACGCTGAAGGCCGGCGCCGTCTTCCTGCCGCTCAACACCGCCTATACGGCCAGCGAGGTGGACTACTTCCTCGCCGACGCCGAGCCGGCCCTGTTTGTTCAGGACGCCGTGGCCCTGGCGGCCGAGGCCGCCGACCACGCCCCGCTGGAGACCACCGTCCCCCGCGCTGACGACGATCTCGCCGCCATCATCTACACCAGCGGCACCACCGGGCGGTCCAAGGGGGCGATGCTGACCCACGGCGCCCTCTACGCCAACGCCACGGCCCTGACCGACGCCTGGGGCTTCACCGGCGACGACGTCCTGCTGCACGCCCTGCCGATCTTCCACGTGCACGGCCTGTTCGTGGCCCTGCACTGCGCCTTCCTGGCCGGCGCGCCCATGGTCTGGCTGGCGAAATACGAGGACGCCCCGGTCCTGGCGGGCCTGGCGCGGTCCACGGTGATGATGGGGGTGCCGACCTTCTACACCCGCCTGCTGGCCAATCCGGGCTTCACCAAGGCCGCCGCCGCCCACATGCGCCTGTTCATCTCCGGCTCCGCCCCGCTGCTGGAATCGACCTTCGCCGAGTTCGAGCAGCGCACCGGCCAGGCCATCCTGGAGCGCTACGGCATGAGCGAGGCGGTGATCATCACCACCAACCCGCTGGTGGGCGAGCGCATCGCCGGGAGCGTCGGCTACCCCCTGCCGGGGGTGGCCCTGCGCATCGCCGGCCCCGACCCCACCGGTGTCATCGAGATCAAGGGCCCCAGCGTCTTCTGCGGCTACTGGCGCATGCCCGAGAAGACCGCCGAGGACTTCACCGCCGACGGCTGGTTCAAGACCGGCGACGTGGGCCGCCAGGACGCTGACGGCCGCGTCTGGATCTCCGGCCGCGCCAAGGACCTGATCATCTGCGGCGGCTACAACGTCTACCCCAAGGAGATCGAGCTGATCCTCGACGAGCTTCCCGGCGTCACCGAGAGCGCCGTCATCGGCCTGCCCCACCCCGACTTCGGCGAGGCCGTCGCCGCGGTGGTGATCGGCTCCGGCGACGAGGCCGCCATGATCGCCACGCTGCGGGAGCAGCTGGCCGCCTTCAAGGCGCCCAAACGCATCTTCTTCGTCGAGGATCTGCCCCGCAACGCCATGGGCAAGGTGCAGAAGAACCTGCTGCGCGCGACCTATGCGGGGACGTTCAGTTAAATCCGTCATCCCGGCCAAGCGACAGCGCAGAGCCGGGACCTAGGGGCCCAGCGCACCGCCCCTGGGTCCCGGGTCTCCCCTGCGGGTCGCCCGGGATGACGGGTGTGTTGAGCCCTACCGCTTCGGCGACGAAAACACCTTCACCACCACGTCCTCGAAGCTCTCCAGGCTGTCGACGTCGAAGCCGGGGTCGAAGGCCGGGGCGTCCCAGCGGTCCACCAGCTTCTCGGCCATGGAGAACCAGCTCTCCTCGCGGAAGCTCTCGCGCAGGTTCCCCGGCTTGCCCAGGAACTCGTAATAATAGGCGCCCTGGAAATCCTGGTGCCAGTAGATGGCCTTGTAGATGTCGTCGTTCACATAGGGCTTCAGCATCTCAGCCGCGATCGGCCCGTGGTTGGGGATCGACAGCACCTTGCCGATGTCGTGGCACAGGGCGGCCACGACCTCCTCGTCGGTGGCCCCGTCGCGGCGCGCCAGGGTCCCGGCCATCAGGCTGTGGGTCAGCTGGTTGGCGGCGAAGCCCAGCTCCATGGGCTCCAGCCGGCGCAGGGTGTCCATGATCTGCATGGGCGCGGTGGTCTGCTGGTGAACCCGGTGCTCCCCGCCGATCACCTTCCAGTGCTCCTGGGTCCCCTGGCGCATGTCCGTGAACATGGTGCTCTCCCTTGATCTCGTTGGGCCGATCGTAACCCAGCCTTGGCCCAAGGACCAAGACCCGATCCACCCCCCTCCGCGCATCTTGGCGAGGACCGGGACCCGACGCTTCCCGGCTAAGACAGGGTCGCTTCCCCGAGATCCTTCAGCCCAGCCCACCGGGCGATCTTATCGAGGAAATCCTCCGGCAGGATCGGCTTGGAGATGTGGTCGTTCATCCCGGCCGCGAGGCACGCCTCGATGTGGAGCGGCAGGACATTGGCGGTGACGGCCAGGACCGGGGTCGCACGGTTCAGTCTCGAACTGGCGCGGATTTCGCGCGTCGCCGCCAGTCCGTCCATGACCGGCATCTGCAGGTCCATGAGAATGACATCGAAGGCGGTCCGGTCCGCCGCTTCGACGGCTTCCAGGCCGTTGCTGGCCTGGGTGATCTTGACGTCGAAGGGCTCCAGCAGGATCGACATCAATTCACGGTTCATCGCCAAATCATCAACGGCCAGGACTTCCAGCGGCCTGAGATGGGGGGCCTCGCCCGAGGCGGCGGCGCCGATCCCGGCGGCCGGATCGGCCTTCTCATCGATGCCGGGCGCCTCGATGGTGAACCAGAAGGTCGACCCCTGTCCGACCAGGCTCTCGACGCCGATCTCGCCGCCCATCGCCTCGACCAGGGCCTTGGAGATGGCCAGGCCCAGCCCAGAGCCGCCGTGCTGGCGCGTATTGGACCCATCCACCTGCGAGAACCGCCGGAAGAGGCGGTCAACGTCCTCAGGGGCGATGCCGACGCCGGTGTCCGTCACCTCGAAGCGCAGCCGTCCGGCGGTGTCGGGCGAACAGCGGAGGGTCACGCGCCCCTGGTCCACGAACTTGACGGCGTTGCCCAGCAGGTTGAGCAAGACCTGGCGCAACCGCCCGGCGTCGGCCAGCACCGCGCGCGGCAGGTCTTCCCGCGGCTGGAGGTCCACAGCCAGGCCCTTTCGCCCCGCCTCGGGCAGGACCATCGCCAGGGTGTCATCGAGAAACGCCGCCAGCTCCAGCGGTTGCGGGTCGAGCTCGACCTTGCCGGCCTCGAGCCTTGAGAAGTCCAGCACATCGTTGACGATCTGCAGCAGGCCATGTCCGCTGGTGACGATCCGGCTGACATAGGTCCGCGCCCGGTCGGACAGCTCGCCCAGACCCTCGAGCGCCTGGGCGAAGCCGATGACGGCGTTCAAGGGGGTGCGGATCTCGTGGCTCATATTGGCCAGGAACTCGCCCTTGGCGACCGAGGCGGCCTCGGCCTCGATCTGTTTGCGCTGAAGTTCCTCGGTCATCGTCCGGCGTTCGGTCACGTCCCGCAGCACGGCGACCACCCCGATGAAGACCCCGGCCGCGTCATAGAGGCCGGTCTCGACGCTCTCCATCCAGACCGTGGTCCCATCCCCACGCTGCATCTGGGTCTCGCTCAGGCGGCCGTCGGGGAACAGCAGTCCCGCGCGATGCTGCGCCAGCTCACCCAGGGCTTCGGAGTCCCGCCCGGCGGCTTCGAACTCGGTGATCAGCCGGCCAACGATGTCGTCGGCCTGATAGCCGAATGCGCGAACCGAGGGGGAGATGAATTCAATGACGCCGTGCGCGTCGTAGCGGACGATCACATCGCTCACGCTGTCGGCCAGCAGCCGGTAGCGCGCCTCGCTTTGCGCGATCGCCTGCTCGCGAAGCTTGGCGTTGGTGACGTCGATCATGACGCCGTACAGGTGGGAGACGCCGCCGTCGGCGTCGCGTTCCAGCGACCCGGCCATCCGGACGTACCGCCGGCTGCCGTCCACCCGGGTGATCGGATACTCGTAGTCGGCGGGGTGACCGGTCCCCTGGCCGGCGACCGCCGACCGCAGAAGCTCCTGGTCCTTGGGATCGAACATGCCGATGCCGCCCTGGGGCGGGGGGCCGTCGGCGGGATCGAGGCCGAAAATCGCGAAGGTGCTGGGGGACCATGCGCGGGATTGGGTCGCCGGGACGAACCGCCAGTATCCGACGCCGGCGAGGTCCTCCGCCATCACCGACATCCGGTTGATCTCGATCAGCTCGGCCTGGAGCGTCTCGGTCTGGGCCCGGGTCTCGGTGACATCGGAAATGGCGCCGAGCATCCGGATCGCGGTTCCGTCCGGCGCGAACTCGACCTCGCCGACTTCGTGGACGATCCGCACCGCGCCGTCCGGCAGGACGATGCGATGGTCCACCCGATAGGGTTCGAGTCCCTCTATCGCGCGTTGGACCCCGAGCTCCACGATATGGCGATCATCGGGGTGGACCCGTTCCAGGAAGGCCGGGTAGTTGGGCGCGAACGCATTGGGGGACAGGCCGAAAATCCGGTAGATCTGGGGCGACCAGATCAGGCCGTTGGTGACGATATCCCACTCCCAGCTTCCGGAATTGGACATGCGCTGCATGCGGTCGAAGTGCCGGGCCAGCGACTCGAAATCCAGGTCCGTCAGGCCTGCCAGGTCCGTCATTTGCTCACCTTCGCGGCGCGGCACGCGAGGCAGCGGCCGCAGCGCGCCAGCCCAGGGAACGTCATTTCCCGTCTTGCGTCCATGATTCGTCAAACGACCGCAGCGCCTCGAGGCCAGTCAGGCCGAGGCGCCGGCGCGGGCGCGGGCGCGGCCGCGATTGCGCGGGCCAGGGCCAGGCCCGACAGCCAGGCGCACTCCACCCGCGGCCCGACCAGCCAGTCGCCGCAAACCCCCAGGCCGGTTTCCGGCGACCACAGGGCCTGCGCCCCGGCCGCCCCGGAGCGGGCGTAGCGCCAGCGGTGGGCGGCCAGCGACAGGGGCGCGGGCCAGTCGACGCCTGTCAGGTCGGCGAAGGCGCCCTCCAGCCGATCGGCCACCGCCTCGGCCGGCAGCTCCAGATGGGCCGCCGACCAGTCCGGGCTGGCCTGGATCACCCAGGCCTCCGGGCCGCCGCGCCCCGGCTTGGCGCTGTTGCGCGCCGCCCAGCCGATCGTCCCGGCGCTGCGCAGGATGTCGGCCGCCACCGGCAGCGGTTCGGCGAAGGCCGCCATCACCGTCCAGCAGGGCTGGGCCGGGGTCGCCCGGGCCAGGCTCGCGCCCGCCGCGTCGTGGGCGTCCAGCAGCACGGCGACCTGCTCGGCGGGCGTGGCCAGGATCACCACCTGCGCCTCCAGCGGCGGCGCCCCGTCGGCGATCAGGGTCCAGCCCGCCTCGCCCTTGACCATCGCCTCCACCCGGCGGCCCCACACCACGTCCAGGGGCTGCGCCAGGGCGCGGATCGGCGCGTTCATCGCCGGGGTCCCGACCCACGCGTCCTCGCCGGCCGCGGGCCAGGGCGCGCAGACCCCGGCCAGGGCCCAGGCCCGCACCTGGGCCTGGAATCCCGGGTCCCGGGCGGTGAAATACTGCGCGCCATGGTCAAAGGTCACCTGGCCCAGGGGCGTCTCCACCCGCCGCGCCGACATCCGCCCGCCCGGTCCGCGGCCCTTGTCGAGCACCGTGACCGCATCGCCGGCGCGGGCCAGGGCCGTGGCGCAGGCCAGGCCCGCCAGGCCCGCCCCGATCACCGCGACGCGCCGCGTCACGTGCGCGCCCGGTCGCGGCGTCGGTCGCCGGGGTCGGGTCGGCGGGGCCCACCCAGCAGGGCCTGCAGCCAGGGCCGGATCTTCAGGAAGCCGAGATAGAGACGCTCCAGCCGCGCCAGCACCCGCGGCGACCGCGCCATCTCCCCCAGGGGCCGCAGCGGCGGCACGGCGCGCCACATGGCGGCGAAGGCCTCGGCGCCCGACAGCAGCGGCCCGCCCGGCGCCTGGGCGTGGAACCGCAGTTTCATGGCCGCGCGGTCGATAGGGCACGGCTCGCCGATCGACAGGTCGACGAAGGCGACCTTGCCGCCCAGGGCGCGCAGCACCGCGATCTCGTTGCGGCACAACGGACAGTCGCCGTCGTACCAGACCGTCACCTCAACCGGACCCGCCATCACCTTGCGCCTCCAACGCCTCCGTCGGTACGGCGCCGCTTGGCGGAAGGATGCAGGTCGGCGGGCCTGATGCGCCCGGATTTGGCGCCCTGTCACCGAATTCCCGAGGACCCCCAACCCCTCAACCGTCATCCTCGGGCTTGTCCCGAGGACCCATGATCTCCGCCGAAGATCAGAGGGCAGGGCGCTGGCCGCCTGATGTCAGTCCAGATACCGCTCGCTCACCGCCCCATCCAGATGCCGCACCCGCGCCGCCGCCATGACGTCCAGCTCCATCAGCCGCGCATTCACCCCCATGCGGTTCACCGCCGGATCGTTCGCGCTCCAGTGGGTGACGCAGCCGCAGCCGACGCAGCGATGAAACCCGATCGACCGGTCATCCCACTCATAGACCTCCGTCGCCCCACCCTCGACCCACACCTGAGCCGGCTCGTAATAGGCCCACAGCACCCCATAGCGCCGGCAGATGGAGCAGGTGCACTCGGTCACCTCAACGAGCGCGGCCTCACAGGTGAGGCGGACGGCGGCGCAGTGGCAGGTGGCGAGGGTGGGCATGGGATTTCGATTGCACGCCTAGGCAATTCTTGGTCGACCGAACTCCGGAAAATTCGGACGCACAGCGCTGTGGCCAAGCAGGCCGGCGAACTTCCTGAAATTCTTGTTCGCCCTTTGCCAGCGCCCTGCGACGATTGCTGGATTGACCTCTGCGCGGCGAGCGAACGCCAAAATATCGGCCATGCTGGTATAGACGCCCTTCTGCTTAAAGACGTCCCATAGCTCCTTACGTATCAGGGCATCCTGAGCCCATTGATCCGCTTCCTGCTCAATCACGTCAGAGCTGCTGATTTCCAAATCGTCGAGAATGAAGGCCCGATCACCGGAGAGATGGAGCACCACGTGGGCAAGTTCGTGCAGCAGCGTGAACCAGAAACTGTCAATTCGATCACGGCGGAGGGTAAGAGCGATTACAGGGACTCCGTCGGCTGTCCGTCGTAGCGAGGCACCGTCCAAGTGGGTGCCGGGCAGATGTGGAAGGACCACGAGAATGACGCCCAGCTGCGCGAGCATCGCTCGAGCGCGTTGCGGGCCGTCATCATAAACACTTAGCCCGACGAGAGCCCTGACGACGGAGGTCGTAACTGCCTTCGGATCAAATCGCCCGAAGACAGCCTCACTCTCAGAGTAAAGCAAAGCCGCCGCGCACCACGCTCGCACTGCAACGAGGTCCGTTTTCGCGTTGGTCCGTTCGGTGCGCGTCTTGCGTAGCAGGGCCAGGGCCGTGTCTCCACCCAAGGCCCTTGCCATGAATTTTTCAAAGGTCTCCCCGCCTCCCAGTACGCCCCAGGTCGAGAGTTGCTTCGCCGCAGGCTTGGTTAGCTCGACGGTTGCTTGCTGCCTGGGTTGTGGCCGGATCAACACCTCAGCCGGAATGCCTAGATGTTCATTGAGCGCCCGAATCATATCGATCGACAGCGGACGAACGCCGCTCAAAACCTCCGAAACGCGCGCTCTAGATCCGAGATACGGCTCCAGATCGCGAGGCGTGAGCTCATCCTGCTCCATGCGAAAACGGATTGCAGCCAAAGGGGTTGGCATAGGGATCGGATAGCGTTCGCTTTCGTAACGCTCGATCAAAGTCGCAAGGATTTCGAGCTCGTCTTCCTCTGGAGTTCCCGGCGCGGCATCCATCAGGTCTTCAAGCCGAGCCAGATTGGCCTCGTAGTCGCTCTCGCTGCGAATAGGCTTCACCATCATCACGAACGGCCTCCTCCGCCAACGGTTGCCACATCGATCTTGTCGTACTCCGCATGAGAGCCGACGAATTTGATCAACACGATCCCACGCCCATAGCTGACGTGGACAACAAGCCGATGCTTGTTGCCTCCAATATTGAATACGACCCGGTTGTCGCTCACGAAGCTCGCCGACCGATACCTGGCCTTGATATCCGCAGGTGATCTCCAGGCAGCCGATTTCGCTTCGGCGTGCCAGGCGATGAGAGGCTCTTCAGCATCATCTCGCCCAGGCGTCTCCCAGTACCTCTGGAGTGCACCCTTGGTGATCACGCGCATTGTTATGCCTTAACCGACTCGCGACGTCAAGAGAATGATCCCAAAAAGGGAGCGTCATATTTGTTTCCAAAATGGGACCGTCGATATTGCGACTTGGTCGGTTTGGAGTCATGGTGGCCCCAAGCGGCGATTCCCGCCGCCGCATGGAGGGCCCCATGGCCAAGTCTCGTAACGAAACCACCTCGCCCCGCGCTGCCACCGCTGCAAGCAAGGTCCTCCGGGACCCGAGCTCGTCGGCTGCCGCTAAGACCGCAGCGGCTTCGGCGCTCACCCAAGCGCGCAACAAGGGGAAGTGAGCCTCAGGAGCTAGACGGTCGCGGCGTGCCGCGACCGTCGATCCTAAGTCGCGCGCAACTCTCCGCATTGATTGAGACGTCCAATGCCCACCATCGGATTTTCTGCGTACTTGAAACTGATTTCGCTGAACCAGCGCCCGCGCGACAGCGCTATTCGCGGCCGCGTGCATCCCACAGGGGGCGGATACGACTTCCACCGCAGCATGAAACGGGCGGCGCACCGTTTGCTCGCCGAAGGCGCGCCTTTGGACGACATCTTGGGGTCTCTGGCGACGATCAAACGTTCGTCCGAGCGCCAATCTGCAATGAAGGCACTGGCCCGGTTGGCCGAGTGGCGGGCCAGCAATCCCGGCGAACTCTTGAGCTATAGCCCGGCGACCTACAGGCACGGTTCGGGGCTGTTCAAAGTTGCGTTTACACCTGACTTCGGTGTGAGGCTTGGAGGTGCAGGGACGGCGATCCATATCTGGAACACCGCCAAGCCCGAACTAACTGCCCGGACCGTCTACGCCGCGCTCTCATTGTTCCCTGACCTTTACGACAGCGCCGACACCCCGGACGACTTTGCCCTGCTGTCATTACGGGAACCGCAACTCTTCCGGCTGAGTGCAGCGGGCCGGTTCGCCGGCTTGGGCGAGAGCATGGCAGACAAGGTTGGCGAGGCCTTCCGCTCCGCACTCTCCGATCTCGGAACGATCACGCCAACCGACCAGCCGGGTTTTCCAACAGGCTCATCTTAACAATTCCACGGCGCATGAAGAGGACCCAGTCGATGAAACCCCAGTGGATACGCCGGCGTGCTCACACGCGACGCCTTCTAAAAGGAGGGGCAACATACGTGAGGGCCAATTGGGCGCTCCGATGTTCGAAGGGTGTCAGCAAAAGCGGGAGCTATCGTCACCCGTGTCCGCATTGCGGAGCCTCGGTCACCAGCGTGCATATGCCCAACGGAGGTTGGGCGCATTTCGAAGGTGGGAAAGGGCTTGGGCGGGTAAAGCATCCCTGTCTTCACATTGGCGACGGGCTCTCGAAGAAGCGTGACGATCAGACAGGTGATCTCTTCGATCGCCCGCAAACTCAAGATCTCTGCACAGAGGCCGCTTCGGCTGCACTCTAAAGAGAGTGCGCGCCGGACAGACGCTGCACGCTCCTGAGTCCCTCTACGCGGATGCGTGCTTATGTGCTCTCGAAGGGCTCGGTATTTGTACAGCGGCCGCTCTCTGTTGGCGGCGCCATATCCTTCTAGCCGCCGAGCTGGAAAGGATCCGTGAGAAGAGGCTGGTTCGTCAGGCCAGCGACTTGCGCCGCGTATGCGAGTCGGGCCTCAATTTTGTGCACAAGATCAGGCCAGTCTTGGGCGAATTCCCCCCCTCCAAAAGGTACCGGGAACTCTCCACGCAAGCCTTCATCAATGATGGGGTCTAGACCGAAGATGGGGCCTGCGGCCTCTGCAAATTTGCTGCTGTAATCGTTCCCAGCTTGCCGATGCATCCGCATCAAAATCCGAACTAAATCGTTCTTTTGCGCGCGCCAATTACGAACCAAATCTTGCTGCGCCCATTCTGCTGTGTCGGCCCTGAGGGCGGCAAGACTTCCAAGATGGACGTTTGTGTTGCGCGTTACGTCTAGAGCGCCTGACTGAAAGCCGGTCTCAGACAGCAAATATCCGCGATCCGCTCCAATATTCTGAACAACGGTTACTAACGCTTGGGCTTTCTCTTTAGTGACGTTAGTTTTCCAATGTTTGCATTCGATTACCCAAAGAAAATCAATGCCGTGGGCTTTTCCTTTCACAACGACATCGATGTTGTTTCCGCCGCGAGCTCCTGTCACGGGAACATCAGTTTCAGACGAGAATCCGAGCGAGCTGAAGAAACCAGCCGTATCATCTTGGTAGAGTCTCCAAGCTGGCCTCGGCCGACCAATGGACCTCACCATGCGGAGGCATCCTCTCCAAACAGACGCTGCGTACAATCGCATGGGTAGAGCTTGCAATCTGGCCGTCAACCCAATGAGTTTTGGTTGCATTCAAGCTGGGCATTCACGGCCACGCTTTGAGGCTTCCGCCCCCTCCCACCCCGACCCCCACATTGACCCCCACCCCGCCTTCGCCCTAAACCCACCGTTGCGACAGGTTCCCCGCGAGGGGATGAAAAGGGAACTCGGGTGGAAAACCCGGGCTGCCCCCGCAACTGTAAGCGGCGAGCCCGCGCGCCATCAGCCACTGGGTCCTTCGGGGCCTGGGAAGGCGGCGCGCAAGGGGTGCTGACCCGTGAGCCAGGAGACCTGCCTGACGCAGTCGTCCTTCGACCGGCCGGGGTGCGCCGAGCGAACGGGGATTGTCCCGAGAGGCGACGTTTGTTGGGCCGTGGCCCGGCGATCGTGCGCCCTGACGCCCACCCCGGCGTCCTGACGTCCTGTCGCTGAGCGGCGGTTCGTCGTCAGATGAAGGGGCAAGACCCATGAAGACCTATCTCCAATCGACCTCCGCCGCCGCGCGTGCGTCCGTGACGCTCGCCGTGGCTCTGTTCAGCTCAAGCGCGGCGCTCGCCGACGACACGGCGCGTGTGTCTGTGACCCCCACCCCCGACGCGGCCGGGCCGGAGGCCGCCAACCCGCTAGCTGAGCTGATCGTCACCGCCGCCCGCGGGCCGCAGGACCCGGCCAAGGTGGGGCAGTCGGTCACCGTCCTGACCGCCGCCGACATCGCCGCGCGCCAGCAGGTGCTGGTCTCCGACCTGGTGTCGCGCACCGTGGGCGTGGCCATGTCGCGCAATGGCGGGCCGGGCGGCATCACCACCCTGCGCATCCGCGGGGCGGAGGGCGACCAGACCGTGGCCGTGGTGGACGGGGTGAAGATCAACGACCCGTCGGCGCCCGGCGGCGGCTACAATTTCGCCAATCTGCTGACCGGCGACGTGGCGCGCATCGAGATTCTGCGCGGCGCCCAGTCGACCCTGTGGGGCGGCCAGGCCATCGGCGGGGTGATCAACCTCGTCACCGCCGAGCCGGCGGGGGCCTTCGAGGGCGGGCTGCAGGCGGAAGCCGGCACGCAGGAGACCAGCTATCTGCGCGGCGCTGTGGCCGGGCGCAGCGACCACCTGGTCTGGCGGCTGTCGGCCAGCCGCTATGAGACGAGCGGCGTCTCGGCCTATGCCGGGGGGGCGGAGGACGACGGCTATCGCCAGGCCGCGGTCAGCGGGCGGGCGCGGATGATCGTTTCGGACGACCTCTCCGTGGACCTGCGGGCGGTCTATACGAAGAACCGCAACGACTTCGACGGCTTCCCGGCGCCGGTCTACGCCTTCGCCGACACCGGCCAGTCTGCGGAGATCGAGGAGCTGGTGGCCTATGGCGGCCTGAACCTCGCCCTGCTGGACGGCCGGCTGAAGAACCGCCTGGCCTTCGGCTACACTAACTCCGACAGCCTGAACTATGACCCGGCCCAGGCGGTGACACCGGTTACCTTCGACTCCACGGGGCGCAACCGCCGCTGGGAGTACCAGGGGAGCCTGGAGATCAGCCCGGCCTGGACCGCCACCTTCGGGGCCGAGCGGGAGCAGGCCAGCTTCCGCAGCCGCGCGCCCTCGGCCTTTGCGCCGTCGCCGGTGGCGGCCCGGGCGGAGGTCGCGATCGACAGCCTCTATGCTCAGGTTCGTGGGGACCTCAACGATCACCTGTCGGTCAGTGTCGGCCTGCGGCGCGACAGCCACGACACCTTCGGCGACCACACGCTCGGGCAGGTGGCGGCCGCCTGGTCTATTGGCGAGGCAACCATCCTGCGCGCCAGTTTCGGCCAAGGATTCAAGGCCCCGACCCTCTATCAGCTCTACAGCGCCTACGGGAACCTGGGGCTGGCGGCCGAGCAGGCCGACGGCTGGGACCTCGGCGTCGAGCACTCGGTGGGGGACGGTTGGCTGGTGGTGGCGGCCACCGGCTTCTGGCGGGAGACCGAGAACCAGATCGACTTCGTCTCCTGCGCCTTCGGGTCGCTGGCGGGGATCTGCAACCCGGGCGGGGTGGCGCGGTTCGGCTATTACGACAACACCGCAAAGGCTGCTGCACAAGGGGTTGAGCTCACCGCGGCGGTCGAACGGGGCCCCTTCAGCCTCGACGCCAACTACAGCTGGACCCACACCGAGAACCGCTCGGCGGGCGCCAACCGGGGCAAGCAGCTGGCCCGCCGGCCCGAGCACCAGGCCAACCTGGCGGCGACCTGGCGATGGCGCTCTGGTCTCTCCGCGACGGCCGACATACGCCACGTCGGGGCCAGCTTCGACAACGCCGCGGGGACCTACGTCCTGCAGCCCCACACCCTGCTGGACCTGCGGGCGTCCTATCCCGTGAACGACACTTTCGAGGTCTATGGCCGGATCGATAACGTCCTCGACGACAGCTACGAGACGGTGCGCAACTACGGAACCCTGGGCCGCGCCGCGACCCTGGGCGTCCGCGCCAAGTTCTGATGCGATAAGGGTTTGCGGCGGGGGAGGGCCTCCGCCGCGGCTCCTCTGGAGGGTCCCATGGCCGCGCTGATGATCCAGGGCTGCGGGTCCGATGTGGGCAAGTCGGTGCTGGTCGCCGGCCTCTGCCGGCTGTTCGCCAACCGCGGCCTGAAGGTCGCCCCCTTCAAGCCGCAGAACATGTCCAACAACGCCGCGGTCACCGCCGACGGCGGCGAGATCGGCCGCGCCCAGGCCCTCCAGGCCCTGGCCTGCCGGGTCCCGCCCACCGTCGACATGAACCCCGTCCTGCTCAAGCCCCAGAGCGACACGGGGGCCCAGGTGGTGGTCCGGGGCAAGGCGGTCGGGACCTTCGAAGCCGCCGCCTACCAGGCCCGCAAGGGGGCGTGGCTGGAGGTGGTGCTGGACAGCTTCGCCCGCCTGGAGGCCGCCCACGACCTGGTGCTGGTGGAGGGCGCGGGCAGCCCCGCCGAGACCAACCTGCGGGCCGGCGACATCGCCAATATGGGCTTCGCCCGGGCCGCCGGCGTGCCCGTCGTCCTGGTGGGCGACATCGACCGGGGCCATGTGATCGCCGCCCTCGTCGGCGCCCACGCGGTGCTCGATCCTGACGACGCCGCGATGATCAAAGGCTTCCTGATCAACAAGTTCCGCGGCGACCCGGCCCTGTTCGACTCAGGCCGCGCGGAGATCGTGGCCCGCACCGGCTGGCGCGACTGCGGCATGGCGCCCTGGCTGGCGGCCGCCCGCCGCCTGCCCGCCGAGGACGCCCTGGTCTTCGATCGGCCGACGGGCGCGAAGACGAAGATCGCCGTGCCCCTGCTGTCGCGGATCGCCAACTTCGACGACCTCGACCCCCTGCGCGCCGAGCCGCAGGTGGACCTGGTGTTCGTGCCCCCCGGGACCGCCCTGCCGGGCGACGCCGACCTGGTGATCCTGCCGGGGACCAAGTCCACCCTGGCTGACCTCGCCTTCCTGCGCGCCCAGGGCTGGGACATCGACCTCGCCGCCCACGTCCGGCGCGGCGGCCGGGTGCTGGGCATCTGCGGCGGCTTCCAGATGCTGGGCCGCGCCGTGGCTGATCCCCTCGGGCTGGAGGGCCCCGCGGGCAGCGCCCCGGGCCTTGGCCTGCTGGACATCGAGACCGTGCTGGCGGGCGACAAGGTGCTGGCGCCCACGGCCGGCCGCCT
>NZ_JAOTJD010000046.1:0-40276 GCF_042714595.1 Phenylobacterium ferrooxidans
CTTGATCGCGCCCACGGGGGCTCCCACCGCCTGGGGCGCGGCGCCGGCCTGGCGCACACCGGAGCGATAGAAGACCACGATGGCCACCACCAGGCCGATCAGCACCAAGGCGCTGACGATCAGCATCATCGGCGCGGGCCGGGTCCCGCGCACCGGCTGGCGCGCGTCAAAGGACAGCGGCGCGTCGGTCGGCGGCGTATAGGCTCCGCGGTCGGGGTTGGTCATCGAAGGCTCCCAGGGGAATCGGTCAGCGCGCGCGAAACGAATCGCACGGCGTCGGGGTCAGTGTATCGAAGGGCGGCGGGCTTCGAACCGCCCGGAACGCCTAATTCCAGACGTCGAGGTGGAAAAGCCTGCGATGCTCTTCGATGGCGAAACGGTCGGTCATGCCGGCGATGTAGTCGCACACCACCCGGGCGCGGCCGGCGTCGTCGCGGTTCTGCGACCGGGCGAACCACTCCGTCGGCAGGACATCGGGTTCGCTCATGAACAACTGGAACATCTCGGCCAGAATACGGCGGGCCTGCGAACGGGTGCGGTTCACCTTCCAGTGCCGGTACATGCGGTTCATCAGGAATTCCCGCAGTCGGCCCAGGTCCTCCAGCATGTCGCGGGAGAACGCCACCAGGGCGTGGTCCAGCTGGCGAACGTCGTCGGCCGAGCCGACCTTCGAGGACACGGCCCGCCGGGCCGTCTCGGCCAGGACGTCGTCGATCATCGCCCCGATCATGCGGCGCACCGCCTCCAGGCGGATGATGCCCGGGTCGAGGTCAGGGTATTCCTTGTAGACGCCGGCCAGGATGGGCCCGATCAGCGGCACGTCCAGCAGCTCCTTCAGGTGGAACAGGCCCGCCTGCACCCCGTCGTCCACGTCGTGGTTGTTGTAGGCGATGTCGTCGGCCAGGGCCGCGCACTGGGCCTCGGCCGAGGCCCAGGTGTCCAGGCCGAGATCGTACTCAGCGTCGAACTCCTTGATGGCGTTCCAGGAGGGCTGGGAGAGCTTAGCCGTCACCGGGCCGTTGTGCTTGATCACCCCTTCCAGGGTCTCCCAGGTGAGGTTCAGCCCGTCCCAGCGGGGATAGCGGCGCTCCAGCTTGGTGACGACCCGGAAGGTCTGCACATTGTGGTCGAACCCGCCGAAGGGCTCCATCTGGATCTGCAGTTCGTCCTCACCGGCATGGCCGAAGGGCGGGTGGCCGAGGTCGTGGGCGAGCGCGATGGTCTCTGCCAGATCGGCGTCGAGCCCGAGCGCCGAGGCCAGGGAGCGGGCCACCTGCGCCACCTCCAGGGAGTGGGTCAGGCGGGTGCGGAAGTGGTCGCCCTCATGGGCCACGAAGACCTGTGTCTTCTCCTTCAGCCGCCGGAAGGCCGTGGCATGGATGATCCGGTCGCGGTCGCGGGCGAAGGGGGTGCGGTTACGGCTCTCGGGCTCCGCCACCTTCCGGCCCAGGGAGAGGGCGGGGTCTTCAGCGTAGGGCGCGCGGGTCGGCAAAGCCATGTATGCTCGCAAATATCGGGTGGCCTCTTGGTGAGAGGCCGTGGGGCCCTCATATAGTCCACACAGGCCTTTTACGCATCATGACCACATCAGACCTCACCCTCTCCCCGACGGCAGCCCAAAGGCTGCATGACCTCAGCAAGGCCGAGGGTCATCCCGTCATGCTGCGCGTGGCGGTGGAGGGCGGCGGCTGCTCGGGATTCCAGTACCAGTTCGACCTGGTCAGCGAGCCCCAGTCCGACGACCTTCGGGTCGAGCTGGACGGGGCCGCGGCCTTGGTGGACGAGATGAGCCTGATCCTGCTGAAGGGCTCGGTGATCGACTATGTCGACGAACTGGCGGGCGCTGAATTCCGCATCCGCAACCCCAACGCCAAGTCCAGCTGCGGCTGCGGCGTGAGTTTCTCGATCTAACGCCCCCGCGCCCAGGTCCGGCGCTGCTGGATCAGGAACGACCAGAGGCCCAGCCCCCCCAGGGCCGAGAGCGCGACGCCCCCCAGGAACACCACCAGTTCGTAGAGCCCGCCGCCCACCGAGGCGGCGTGGATCGGATAGACCGCGTTCTGGAATCGCGCCCCGGGGCCGAACGCCTGGGCGTCCACCGTGCCGATCACCTTCGAGGTGGCCGGATCGATGTAGACCAGGGTCCTGCCGTTGGGGTGCCACTCGGCAGGCTGCTTCATACGGATGGCCGCCGGCGCGCCGGGTTTGGCCGGCCAGCTCGCCAGCCGAAGGGCCGCCTGGGGGAAGGCCGCCTGGGCGCCGGCCAGCGCCATCGGCCAGTCGATGTCCCCCTGGCCCGCCTTGGGAGGTTTCGGGGCCTCGACGCCGCCGGGCGCCAGCCAGGTGACCAGCGCCTTGCTGGTGTCATTGAAGATGATCATCCCGCCGGTCAGGCACAGGACCAGGACCGGCAGGGCCATCAGGATGCCGAGGTCCCGGTGCGAGGACACCAGGTCACGCCGCGCCATCGACCTGGGCCACACCCTGCCCGCGAAGCTGCGCCAGGCCGGGAACCAGACGATCACACCGGTCAGGCAGAGCACGGCGCCGGCCAGACCCGCCACTCCCACCACGATCTCCCCGCCCTCCCCGGCCAGCAGCCGGTGATGCAGTTGGAAGACCCATTGCTCGACCCGCTCGGTGTCGGTCCAGCGGGTCAGGATGGCGCCGTCGGCGGCGGCGTAGGCCATGCCATCCTCCGGATAGGTCAGCCGGTGGACGCCGATGTGCGGCCCGGCGAACATCATGCTGCGCGGGCGCCCTTGCGCCTCCACCGCCTCCGCCGCCGCTCCCAGCACGGCGACGGACGGCGTCACCGCCATGCGCGCCTCCGGGACCGTCAGCTTCACCCAGTCCTCGCGCAGCACCAGCAGCGAACCGGTGACGCCCAGGATCACCAGGATCAGCGCCAGGATCGCGCCGGCCCAGGCGTGCAGGGTGCGGACAACACCCATCAGAAGGTCTTCACGATCCCGAGGGTGACCGCACGGCCCTGTCCGGCGAAGTAGCGAGCGTTGTCGGTGGGGTTGGTCGTGTCGCTGTTATAGGTGATGTACTGCGCGTCCAGCAGGTTGCGGACGCCCAGGCTGACCACCCCGAAGGGGGCGTTCCAGGCGGCGACGGCGTCGAGCAGTTCATAGCCCTCGAAGCTGTTGGCCGCTGGCTGGCCCTGGAAGCTGCGGGCCTCGAAGACCTGGCCCTGCAGGCGGAAGTCGAAATCGCCATAGGTGGCGTCGGCGGTCAGGGTCAGGCGGTCGGGCGAGATGTTGGCGCCGTCCAGGTCGGCATCGACGCGGCCATCGCCATTGGTGTCGGTGCGGCCCTCCAGGTGCGAATAGGCGGCGCCCAGGGTCAGCCAGTCGGTGGCGGCCCACTTCACAGTGGCCTCGACACCCTCGATCTCGGTGCGCTGGCGCTGCACGTCGAAGGTGCCGCCGGCGTTGAGCACCAGCAGAGCGCCCTTGTCCGAGGACGAGGTGAACCAGGCCAGGGACCCGTTCACCGGCCCGCGGGTGAACTCGACGCCCAGTTCGATGTTGTCGGAGACCACCGGGGCGACGTCGAGATAGGTGTCGATGTCGCGGCCCGGAGTGTTGATGGCGCGCAGCACCCGGCCGACGTCGGGCATGGTGAAGCCTTGAGCATACGAAGCATAGACGGTCACACCGTCCACGACGCGCACGGTGCCGCCGACATTGCTCAGCACCTCAGTGAAGCTGGGCTCGCCGCCGCTGACGCGGGTGTTGCCCGACGACGCCAGGGTCGTGAAGTCGGCGACTTCCAGGGTGGCGTTCTCCTGGCGCACACCGGCCGACAGGTGGATACGGTCGTCCCACAGCGCCTGGTGGACCTGCAGGAAGGGCGACAGGCTCTTGTAGGTGGTCTCGGGAACCCAGACACGGTTGGTCAGCACCAGTTCCTGGTAGGTCTTGTCCTTCAGGCCATCCAGTCCCAGCAGCACCTTCAGGCCGGGCACGGCCTCGAAGCCGCGCTCGTAGTCCAGCTTGAAGCCCTGCTTCTCGGAGTTGTTGGCCGACTGGTCGAACAGGGTGTTGATGGGCGCGATCCGCGCGTCCTGGAAGGTCCCGGTGATCGAGCCGCCGAACACGCCGTGATAGTCGTGGGCGAAAGCCTGCGCGGTCAGGGCGCCGCCGAACAGGTCGCCGTCCTTGTAGGTGATCGCCGCCGAGGTGACCTCGTTGGCGGTGGGCAGGCCGCGCTGGACCCCCTTCACGGCGCTGGCCGGCCGGCCAGTGGCGCGGTTTCCGTTCACCAGCACATAGTCGTCCCCGCCCTCCAGCTCGAAGTGGTTGACCATGGCCTCCAGGCGTCGCCCGGCGCCCAGGTCGACCCCGGCCTTGCCGAACAGCGACCAGCTGTCGGAGTTCTGCAGTTCGCCCTGGGTGGCGTCGATGCCGATACGGCGGCCGTCGGCGTCGAAATAGCCGCCCCGGCGCTCATAGGACGCGCCGGCCACGAAGTCCCAGGCGCCGAAGTCACGGCCCACGAGGCCAGCGGCCTTGTAACTGAAGCTGTCGTCCAGGTTTGCGTCATCGAAGCTGGTCTGCGCCAGGACCTTTCCGGTCCAGCCCTGCTCGGATTTGGGCGTGGGGGCGGTGACATAGTTGATCACCCCGCCGGTGGCGCCCACGCCCTGGATGGCGTTGGAGCCGAACACCACCTCGACGCGGTCGATGAAGAAGGGGTCGATGGTGAAGCCGTCGCGGCTGTCGTCGCGCAGCGGCGTCGACTGCGGCACTCCGTCCACCAGGTAGAGCGGCGAGCGGCCGCGCAGGGTCTCGCCGGCCCCCGACAGCTTCTGCCGGGTCGGCGAGAACGACGGCACCATGGCGGCGACGGCCTCCACCGCGCTCTGCGAGAGGGACTGCTGGATGCGCAGGTCGTTGGACCCGATGATCTGGATGGTGGAGGGCACCGTGGCGCGGGGCGCGTCGAAGCGCATGGCGGTGATCACCAGCTCGTCCACCGCCTTGTCCTCGGGGATCGCGACCTGGGCCTGGGCCGGAACGATCGCGGCCAGGAGGGCGAGAGCCGTCCCACCGAACAGGACATGAAGCGTCATGGGGTCTTCCAATTTGCGATTAAGTCTCAATCGCTGCCAAATGGCAGAGCCGGCCCGACGGGTCAAGCGCGACCAGGAGCAGCTAGCCTGGAATGAACTGCAGGATCGCCACCAGCACGGTCAGCCAGGCCAGGGGCGCGGCCATCGCGGCCCAGGCCAGCTGCTCCTGGTCGCGCTTGAACAGCACCCAGGCGCCGAAGGGCCCGATCAAGCAGACAATCCAGAACAGGATCATCATCAGGAAGGCGATCCAGGCCAGGGGATTGAAGATGTTGCCCTCGTGGTCGAACACCAGCGGCGAGAACAGCGCCCCCACCGCCCCGAACGGCAACAGGGCCAGGCAGGCGGCGGTCGCCACGCCCATCCAGATCATTCGCGCGCGGCGCGAAAGCGGCCGTCGTTTTCGGGGGGCCCCTGACATGGGCGCAAGGTCCCCATCCGACCCCCGCCCGTCAAACTGAATCGCCGGTCGGGCGCTCAAAGGTCGCGTGTCAGGCTAGCGCGCTTGTTTGCTTGGCGATCCCCGCGACGAGAGGCTAGATCGGGTCAGACCCGCCACGCCGAAGGACGCCCATGAAGATCGCCACCTGGAACGTCAACTCGGTCAACGCTCGCCTCGAGACCGTGCTGCGCTGGTTCGAGGAGGTCTCCCCCGACGTCGCCTGCCTGCAGGAGATCAAGTGCGTCGACGAGAAGTTTCCCGCCGAAGCCTTTGAACGGCTTGGCTATAATGTCGCCGTCCACGGGCAGAAAACCTATAACGGCGTCGCCATCCTGTCGAAGACCCCGCTCGAGGATGTTCGGAAGGGCCTGCCCGGCGACGACGACGACGACCATGCCCGCTACCTGGAGGCCGTGGTCTCTGGCCCCAATCCGGTCCGCGTCGCCTCGATCTACCTGCCCAACGGCAATCCCATCGACACCGAGAAATTCCCCTACAAGCTGGCCTGGATGGCGCGCCTGCACGCCCACGCCCGCGAGTTGCTGGCCTATGAGGAGCCCCTGGTCCTCAACGGCGACTTCAACGTCATCCCCGAGCCCCGCGACGCGGCCCATCCGGAGAACTGGACCAAGGACGCCCTCTTCCAGCCGGAGAGCCGCGAGGCGTTCCGGGCGCTGAAATGGCTGGGCCTCACCGAGGCCTTCCTGGCCATCGACGGCGCGCCGGAGAGCTACACCTTCTGGGACTATCAGGCCGGCGCTTGGCAGCGGAACAACGGCATCCGCATCGACCACGCCCTGCTCTCCCCCCAGGCCGCCGACAAGCTGCTGTCCTGCGTCATCCACCGCGACGTCCGCGGCTGGGACAAGCCGTCGGACCACGTGCCGGTGGTGACGGAACTGGATCTCTAGGCGCATGAGCCGCCGCGCCTTCATCCTGGGAGGTTCGGGCCAGATCGGCCGGGCGGCGGCGCTGAACCTGCTGGAGGCCGGCTGGGAGGTCACCGTCGGCCAGCGTCACGGCGAACTTCCTCAGGCGCTGGCTGACCGGGTGACGGTGACAGTCCTGGACCGCGACGACGACCGCGCCCTGGCTGACGTCCTGGCCCGGCCCTTCGACGCGGTCATCGACACCGTGGCCTTCAACGCGGTCCACGCCCGTCAGTGGCTGGCCCTGCAGGATCGCTTCGGCGCGCTCGCGGTCATCTCGACCGGCAGCGTCTATGTGGACGATGAGGGGCGCAGCCTGGGCGGCGGCGCGACCTACCCCGTTCCCATGGCCGAGACCCAGCGCCGCGCGCCGGCCAGCGACGCAGACTATTCCAGCAACAAGGTTGCGATGGAGGACGCCCTGCTGTCGGGCGTCCGCGCGCCGCTCAAGATCCTGCGCCCCTTCGCGGTCCACGGGCCGGGCAGTCGGGCGCCCCGGGAATGGTGGTTCCTGGCCCAGATCCTGCGCGGCGCGGAGACCATCCCCCTGGCGTTCGACGGCGAGAGCCGGTTCCACACCACCGCCACGGCCAATCTTGCGGAATTGGCCCGTGTGGCCCTGGAACAGCCGGGTGTCCATGTTCTCAACGCCGCCGATCCGGAGGCGCTGAGCGTGGCGGAGATCGGCGCGGCGATCCTGGCGGCCATGGGGTCGGAGGCGGCGCTCGCCCCCTTCGCCGGACCGCCCAGGGGGTGGAAGGGCCGCACCCCATGGAGCGTCGAGACCCCGGTCGTGGCCGACCTGAGCGCCGCCGCCGCCCTCGGCTACCGCCCCGTCACCGACTACGCCGCCGCCGCGCCCGCCCTCTGCGCCGGCCTGGTGGAGCAGGCCCGGGGCAAGGACTGGCTGACCGCCTTCCCCGGCCTGGCCGCCTACCCCCCACAGATGTTCGAGGCCCCGCCGGCGAAGTAGCCGCCTCTGTCAGCAATGGTTCAGCTTGCGAAAGCTTAACTACCGAAATCGAGGCGGCATGGCTAAGAGGCCGCTCGCAACATGAAGGACCCCGTTATGCGTTTCGTCCTGCCCGTCTCCGTCGCCCTGGCCCTGGCAGCCGCCCCCGCCCTCGCCCAGGACAGCGCCACCGACGCCTCGGGCGCCTCGGCGGCCACGTCGGAGGCCGTGGGCCTGCTGGCCTCCTCCGGCGTGAAGACCGCCGTCGGCGTCTCCGCCGTCCCGGCAAGTGTGGTGGCCACGGGATCCATGGCCGGCGGCTCGGCTTTGATGGCCAGCGGCGCGGCGTCGGTGGGCGCGGGCGCCTCGGTTTCCGAGGCCGCCGCCGACTCCGGCAAGCTGATCGTCGACGACAAGGTCGTGGTCTCCCCCGATCCGGCGCCGGCCGTGCCCTACAACCCCCCGGCCCCGGCCAAGACGTGAACCGCCGCGCCCTTCTCGCCGCCGGCGCCGCCGCGCTGATGAGCACGGCGGCGGTCCCGGCCGTCGCCCAGGACTCCTCGGCCCGCGCCGTCGCTCCGCACTTCACGGCGCCGGAGGCCGCAGCCTTTTCCAAGCAGGTGGAGCGCGACCTGGCCTCCCGGGGCGCCAAGCTGGCCATGGTGTTCCGCACCGGCCGGCCGCGCAGCCAGCTTCCGGAGGGGATCAGCTACACTCACGGCGGCTTCTGGGTGCACCGCGCCATCAAGACCGCCGATGGCAAGACCCAGCACGGCTATGCTGTCTACAACCTCTATGCCGGCGACGGTGAGGCCTGGCCCAAGATCGAGAGCCGGCTGGTCCAGGACTATCCCTTCGACTTCACCCGCGGCTCCACCGTCGACGACATGGCGGTGATCATTCCCTCGCCCGAGATGCAGCGCCGGATCATCGCGGTGATCGACAGCCCGACCTATCAGGCGGTGCACAATCGGCACTACTCCCTGGTGGCCAATCCGTGGCGGCGGACCTACCAGAACTGCAACAACTTCATGCTCAACGTGATCGCCGCGGCCGTCTGGCAGACCGCCAGCCCCGACCAGATCACCGCCAATCTGAAGGCCCACTACAAGCCGACCCTGGTGAAGGCCAACGCGGTCCTGCGGCTGTTTGGCCCCATCGCCGACCAGCGCCTGCGCACCGACGACCAGCAGGGGCCGATCCGCACCGCCACCTATGAATCGATGGCGGAATTCATGCGTGAAAACAATCTGTTGGAAGCGACCTATTCCATCAACTACGCGCGCTGATCGTTCGCTTTTCGGGCGGATCGAACACCGCCGGGCCGCAGATCGGTCCGGCGATTTCTGCTGGCGCGATTTCGGGCGGCGAACCGGTTTCCACTTCGCCTGAAATCGCTCTAGCGTCGCGCCATGAACGACGTCGTCCGGCTCCTGTTGATGTTGGCCCTGGCCGGAACCGCGGTGACCTTCGCGGGCTCCTTCGCGATCTGGTTCTTCGATGAGGACCGGCGGATCGGCCGGGCGCTGAAGCGCGTGCTGAAGGGCGAGCCGGAGGCCATGCTGGTGGCCCGCGGCCGGGGACGCGGGGTCGGGGTCAACTTCGCCACGGGCCTTGCCGCCGTCGCCTGGGACGCTGGGGCCTGGTGCCTGGTCTACCGGATCGACGAGCTGATGGGCGCCGAGCTGATCATCGACGACCAGGTGGTGGCCCGCGCCCATCGCGATGAGCCGCGTCGCGCCCTGGACCAGCGGGTCAGCCATGCGGCCCGCGTCACCCTGCGGCTGATCTTCGACGACCCGCAGCATCCCGATTTCGAACTCGACCTCTGGCTGACCGGGGACGAGAGCCGCCGCGTGGCAGCCTCACCGGGCGCCGCCGTGCTGGAGGCCAACCGCTGGCTGGCCCGCGCCGAGGCGATCCTGCGCCGCCCCCGCGCCCTGAACCCCAGCGCCGCCGCCGCCGCCGCCGTGACCGCCCCCCTGCCGCCGCCCGCGGCGCCCGGACCGACGCCTCCGCCGACACCCCAGGCCGAGCTTCCTCTCCCCCAGCCCCGCGCCGGCGCCGAGCCGCCGCCCTGGGAGGACGACGACGACCTCGATCCGGACGACGACCAACGCTAAACTTGACACTGTAAATTTACAGCCGCACCTTCCCCTTACCTTGAGGGAGGTTTTCCATGGCCAGCCTGCTCGCCGCCGCCGCGTTCTTCGTGCTGCTGCACCTGCTCGTCTCGGGCACCCGCGCCCGCGACGCCATCACAGCCAAGATCGGCGACGGCCCGTACATGGGCCTGTTCTCCCTGGCCTCTGTGGCAGGCCTCGCCTGGCTGGGGTTCGGCTACGCCGCCGCCCGCACCGCGCCCTGGAACGCGTCGTACTGGGACATTACCCCCCTGACCTGGAAGATTCAGCTGCTGCTGCAGGGCCTGGCCTTCCTCTTCGTGGTCGTGGGCCTGACCACCCCCAACCCCACCAGCGTGAAACAGGAGGGGACGCTCAGCCGCCCCGACGTGGTCAAGGGCATGCTGCGGATCACCCGCCATCCCTTCCTCTGGGGCGTCGCCCTGTGGGCCGCGGGGCACCTGCTGGTGAACGGCGACCGCGCCAGCATCATCCTGTTCGGCGCGATGCTGCTCCTGGCCCTGTCCGGAACCACCAGCATCGACGCCAAGCGCAAACGCGCGCTTGGCCCGACCTGGCACGCCTTCGCCACCCAGACCTCCAACCTGCCCTTCGCCGCCATCCTGTCCGGCCGCCAGACCCTGAAGGTCGGCGAGATCGGCTGGTGGCGGATACTGGCGGCCATCGTCGTCTATGTCGGCCTCGTCGTGGGCCACCCCTTCCTGTTTGGCGTGTCGGCCACCTCTTGATCGCCGTTCGCGCCTTCAGGTCCGCTCAGGTGAGATCCGCCAGCGGGCGAAACCTAGGCCCGGGCGGGCATTCACCAGCGCCGTAAGCGTCAAGAACAGGCTCGGCGCGTCTCGTCAGCGGGTCAATTCGAAAGCATCGGCCCGCGGCCCTCTGGCGGGCAGGTCGCCTAGATAATCGCGCTTGCCGATGTCTAAGCCCTCTCTCCGCAAGAGGGCGTAGGCGATGGCGACGTGGAAATGGACATTGGGGAGGGCGAGCCTCAGCACGTAGTCGAGGCCTTCGAAGCGCCGAGCGCCCTTCGGGCTCGGCAGGACGATTTCGCGCATTTCTGCGCCGTCGAATTCGTGAGCCTCCAACGACTCGAGCTCGGCGATGGCTGCGGCCAAGGCGTTGCGCAGTTCCGACAGGGTGATCGGCTCGTCGATATTGGCGGCAGGTCGCCCCCTCAGCCGCGCCGCCGCGCCGACGGCGTTGTTGATTGTCGCCTCAATGTGGAACGGGAACGGCTTCATGTCCGGTGCGAGGCGAAGGGCGGCGAGTTCGGCGAGATCCCGCCCCTCAACCGCGAAGTGCACCTGCGCCTTGTCCAGCAATCGGACCAGGACCCGCAGGCTCTGCAGGAAGCTCGGGATGGTCAGATCGTACAGGGTCATCGGTCCGCGCAATCGTCCACGGCGGGGCGTCTAGCAAGCGAACGTCACGATGGGATGACATCCCCGGGGCCGCCTGGGACCAGGCGGTCAGGCCGGGGTCGCCAAGGCGAAGTCCACGCCGGCCTCGGCATGCACCAAGGCGGTGTCCACCACCGGCAGGCTCAGATCTGCCGGCTTGAGCAGTAGCCCGATCTCCGTGCAGCCGAAGATCACGCAGTCGGCGGCTCCGGCCTTGGCGATCATGGCCAGCACCTCGGTCTTCGACGCCGCGGAGATCACCCCCTGGCAGAGTTCGTCATAGATGATGTCGTGCAGGCGATCTCGGTCGGCCTGGTCGGGGACCAGGGCATCGACACCCTGACCGGCCAGCCGGCCGCGGTAGAAATCCTTTTCCATGGTGAACCGGGTGGCCAGCAGCAGCGGCCGCGAACAGCCCACCGCCTTGACCGCCCGCGCCGTCGCGTCGGCGATGTGGATCACCGGCACAGCCACCGCGGCCTGCACCTGGTCGGCGACAAGGTGCATGGTGTTGGCGCAGATCAGGATCGCCTCAGCGCCCGCGCCCTCCAGCCGCCGGGCGGCATCGGCCAGCACCGCGCCGGCCTGCTCCCAGTCGCCGGCCGCCTGCAGCTCGGCGATGCCGGCGAAGTCCACCGACCACAGCAGCAGCTGCGCCGAGTGCAATCCGCCCAGCCGCTCGCGCACCAGGCGGTTGAGCTCCTGATAGTAGAGCGTCGTGCTCTCGGCGCTCATCCCGCCCAGCAGGCCAAGGGTCTTCATGCGAGTCCTTTCCTGGTCGCGCGACGGGCGCCGAAAACCGGTTCCCACTTTAGGCTGTCGCGCTCTCTAGAGGTCGGCGTAGACGTGGGTCTCGCCCGCCGCGCCCGGATGGGTCACGGCCCCCTTGTGGGCGGGACCGACGATCTGGGCGTACTTCCACAGGGCGCCGGAGCCGTAGTTGGTGACCTTCGGCTCCCAGTGGCGCTTGCGACTCTCGAGTTCGATGGGATCGACCTCCAGGTCGAGGATGCCGGCGTCGGCGTCGATGTTGATGATGTCGCCGTCGCGGATCAGCGCGATGGGTCCGCCCATCTGGGCCTCCGGTCCGATATGGCCGACGCAGAGGCCGCGCGTGCCGCCGGAGAACCGGCCGTCGGTGATCAGGGCCACCTTGTCGCCGCGGCCCTGGCCCGACAAAGCCGCCGTGGTGGACAGCATCTCGCGCATGCCGGGACCGCCGCGCGCGCCCTCATAGCGGATCACCAGGACGTCGCCGTCCTTGTAGTCGCCCGCCTCAACGGCGGCGAAGCAGGCGTCCTCGCCGTCGAAGCAGCGGGCCGGCCCGCGATGGCTGCGGTGGCTGGTCATGCCGGCCACCTTGACGATGGCGCCGTCCGGCGCGAGCGAACCCCACAGGCCCACCACGCCGCCGGTGGGCGAGAGCGGCTCGGACACCTTGCGGATCACCACCTGATCGTCGCGCCATTTCACGTCCTTGACGTTCTGCGCGATCGTCTTGCCGGTGACGGTCATGCAGTCGCCGTGGATGAAGCCGCCCTCCAGCAGGGTCTTCAGCAGCATGGGCATGCCGCCGGCCTCGCCCATGTCCTTGGCCACGAAGCGGCCGCCGGGCTTCAGGTCGGCGATGTGCGGGGTCCGCTGGGCGATCTCGGCGAAGTCGCGCAGGGTGAACTCGATGCCGCACTCATGGGCCATGGCCGGCAGGTGCAGGCCGCCATTGGTGGAGCCCCCGGTCGCGGCCACCACGGCCGCAGCGTTCTCGAAGGACTTGCGGGTGACGATGTCGCGGGGCCGCAGCTGCTCGGCGATCAGCCGCACCACCGTCTCGCCCGAGGCCACCGCATAGGCGTCGCGGGTCAGGTAGGGGGCGGGCAGCGAGGCTGAAAGCGGCAGGGCCAGGCCGATGGCTTCCGACACGCAGGCCATGGTGTTGGCGGTGAACTGGCCGCCGCAGGCGCCGTCCGACGGACAGGCGTGCTGCTCCAGGGAGCACAGGTCCTCCAGGCTCATCTTGCCGGCCGAGTGCATGCCGACGCCCTCGAAGACGTCGACCACCGTGACGTCACGGCCCTGCCACGAGCCCGGCAGGATGGAGCCGCCATAGAGGAAGACGCTGGGCACGTTCAGCCGCAGCATGGCCATCATCATCCCGGGCAGGGACTTGTCGCAGCCGGCGATGCCCACCAGGGCGTCATAGCCGTGGCCTCGCATGGTCAGCTCCACGGAGTCGGCGATGACGTCGCGGCTGACCAGGGACGAGCGCATGCCCTCATGGCCCATGGCGATGCCGTCGGTGACGGTGATGGTGCAGAACTCACGCGGGGTGGCGCCGGCCGCCTTCACGCCTTCCGACACCGCGTGCGCCTGGCGCATCAGGGCGGTGTTGCAGGGCGCGGCCTCGTTCCAGCAGGACGCCACGCCCACGAAGGGCTGGGCGATCTCGCGGCTGCCGAGCCCCATGGCGTAGTAGTACGACCGGTGCGGGGCCCGGGCCGGGCCCTCGGTCACGTGGCGGCTGGGGAGGTTCGACTTGTCCCAGGTTCCATCGGGCTTGCGGGTCATGGCGGGGCCTTCCGTTCAACGAGGTCTTTCCGTACCGGTCGCGCGGCGCGGTTGGAACCCCGCACGCCGACCGCCATTGAAATGGCCGCCGAAACGAGATCGTATCCGCGCCGTTCTGGGGAGGGCGCGTACATGGTGGTCGATAGTCCGGCGGAGAGTTCCGTAGCGCCGCCCGTGCGCGCCGCCGATCGGCTGCGCTCGATCCTGGCCGGCTCGGCCGGAAACCTGGTCGAGACCTATGACTGGTTCGTCTACGCAGCCTTCGCGCTCTATTTCGCCAAGGTGTTCTTCCCGGACGGCGACCAGACGGCCCAGCTGTTGAACACCGCCGCCGTGTTCGGGGTCGGCTTCTTCGCGCGGCCCGTCGGCGCCTGGCTGATGGGCCTCTATGGCGATCGGGTGGGCCGCAAGGCGGCCATGGTCGCCTCCGTCAGCCTGATGTGCCTCGGCTCGCTGATCATCGCGCTTTGTCCCGGCTATGCGGAGATCGGCGCCTGGGCGCCGGCGATCCTGGTCACCGCCCGCATCCTGCAGGGCGTCAGCATGGGCGGCGAGTACGGCACCAGCGCCACCTACATGTCGGAGATGGCCGGGCGCGACAATCGCGGCTTCTGGTCGGGTATCTTCTATTCCACACTGATCGGCGGGCAGCTGCTGGCGGTGGGCACCCTGGTGGCGCTGAACGCGCTTCTATCCGACGACGACATGCAAGCCTGGGGCTGGCGGGTTCCGTTCTTCATCGGCGGCGCCCTGGCGCTGGCCGTGTTCTGGTTCCGGCGCGGGATGCACGAGACCCCGTCCTTCCACGCCCGCAGCGGCGAGCGTGTCAGCACCTGGAAGCTTATCAGCACCCACCCGCGCGAAAGCCTGCTGGTGATCGGCCTGACCGCCGGCGGGACGCTCGGCTACTATACCTACTCCACCTACATCCAGAAGTTCCTGGTCAACACCTCGGGGTTCTCCAAGGACACGGCCACCGCGATCACAGCCTGCGCCCTGGTGGTGTTCATGCTGGCCCAGCCGCTGTACGGCGCGCTGTCGGACCGGATCGGACGGCGTCCCCTGCTGATCGCCTTCGGCGTGGCGGGCGTGACCCTGACCTGGCCGATCCTCTCGACCCTGGCGGGGACCCGCGATCCCCTGGCGGCCTTCGCCATCACGGCCGGCGCCCTGCTGATCGTGGCGGCCTATTCGTCGGTGAACGGGGTGGTGAAGGCTGAACTGTTCCCCACCGAGGTTAGAGCGCTCGGGGTGGCCCTGCCCTATTCCCTGGCCAACGCCCTGTTCGGCGGCACGGCGGAGTATGTCGCCCTCTGGTTCAAGTCCAAGGGCCACGAGACCTGGTTCTTCACCTACGTCACCGTGGTGATCGGGGCGTCACTGCTGGTCTACATCTTCATGCGCGACACCCGGAAGCACAGCCGCATCCTGGAGGACTAGGCCGGCACGTCGAAGGCGGCGGGCGGTTCGCCGCGCTGGTGACGCTCCCAGGCGATCGTATAGGCGGCCTCGATGTGGCGGCGCGACAGGTCGGTGTCGAACAGGGGGGCCGTGGCCAGGCCCGCGGCGAGTTTGGCTTTCAGCGCGGCCAGCCGCTCCGGGTCTCGCGCCAGGGCCAAGGCCAGGGCCTCGTAGGCCGCCAAGTCCTTGGTGATCAACTCGGGCAATCCCGCCGCCTGCAGCAGGCTCGCGGCCACACGCGCGGCGAAGGTTCGCCCAACGCACGTCACCAGGGGAAGACCTGTCCACAGGGCGTCACTGGCCGTGGTGTGGGCGTTGTAGGGCAAGGTGTCCAGGAAGAGGTCGGCGAGGCGGTGACGGGCCAGGTGATCCTCCGGCGCGGCCTTGGGCGCGAAGATCAACCGGTTCGGATCAACGCCCCGGGCTCGGGCCTCGGACCGAAGATTGCGCACCGCCGCCTCGCGCCCCCCCAGCAGCCAGAGCACGCTGCCCGGGGTCTGGAGCAGCAGCCGCATCCAGACATCGAACACCGGCGGGTTGATCTTGTAGTTGGCGTTGAAGCAGACAAAGACGAAGCCATCGCCAGGGAGGCCGGCCTCGCTGCGTGTCGGCGTCCGCGGGGCGATCACCCGGTCGCGATCGTTGACCTGGTAGCTGTGTGGCAGGCGGATCACCTGTTCGCCAAAGCCGGCCTCCGCGCCAGGGGGGATCACCACCCCGTCGCCGAGGACGTAGTCCAACAGGCCCCGCCCCATGGTCCCCGGATGTCCCAGATAGTTGATCTGGATCGGCGCCGGACGGTGGGCGAAGATGCCCGGGCGGCAGTTGGCCGTGAAGCCGGTCAGGTCCACGACGATGTCGGCCTCCGCCGCGCGGATCATCTGGGCCACCTCCAGGTCGCCGGTCTCGGCGACGTCGTGGAAGACAGGGAAGGCCGCGCGGATGCGGGCGCGCTTCTTATCCTCCACCCGCGGGCCAAGGGCGTAGGCGCTGATCTCGAAGCGATCGCGGTCATGCCGCTCGAACAGGCCTGCGATCAGGTGAGCCACGGCGTGGTTGCGAAAATCCGCCGAGACGTAGGCCACCCGGATTCTGTCGTGGGCATAGGCCTCGCCCGACCAGAGCTTGCGAAGGGGCACCGGGAACCGGGTCTTCAGGTGGAGGTTCGCCGCGGCGATCTGGGTGACAGGGGCGTCGCAATGGGCCAGCAGAGTGAAGGGCAGGTCCGCCGCCACGCCCTGGCTCAGCAGGCCCACGATCAGATCGCTGGAGACCTGATATTCGGACCAATCGCAAATCTGCAGTTGCTGGAACAGCTTGGCGCCCTGGATCTCGGCATTGTCGGGCGCTACTCGCAACCCGGCGCGGTAGGCGGCGACAGCCTCCTCCGCCCGGCCCAGGGTTCCCAGGACATTGGCCCGGTTGACCACCGCCAGTGTGTAGTCCGGGTCCAAGCTCACCACCTGCTCATAGCACTCCAAGGCCTCGGCGTGACGGCCGATCCGGGCAAGAATATTGCCCCGACAGTTCAAGGCATCGATGTTGCGCGGCGCGACCTGCAGGGTGGCGTCGAAGGCCGCCAGGGCCTCAGCGAGCCGACCGAACATGCTGAGGGCCTTGCCCATCGCGTTTCCGGCGACGATGTGGTCCGGATTGTGGGTCAGGCAGGTGCGCCACAGCGTGATCGCGCCCTCGTGGTCTCCACGGGCGCGGCGCAGCAGGCCGAGGTTGTAAAGGCTGTGGGCCTGGCCCGGCGCATGGGCCAGCACCGCCCGGTAGAGCGGCTCAGCCTCATCGAGCCGTCCCAGGCCGTGCAGCCGGACGGCCTCGGTGAAGTTGGCGCGCGCCGACTCCTCCGCCGCCAGGGACGCCTCCTTGGTCATGAGCCGACAGCGATCGCTAGAGGGCGGCCTTGACCGCCGCGGTGATCTCGTCGGCCTGGGGTTCGGTGCGGGGACCAAAGGCGCGGATCAGCTTGCCGTCCTTGCCCACCAGCAGCTTGTGGAAGTTCCAGGCCGGATCGGCCGATTCGCCCAGCTCGGCCAGGGCCCACTTGTAGAACGGGTGGGCGGTGTCGCCCTTCACGTCTTCCTTGGAGGTCAGGGGGAAGTCGATGTTGAACTTGGTCTCGCAGAAATCCTTGATCTCCGCCTCCGTGCCCGGCTCCTGGCCCATGAACTGGTTGCAGGGCACGCCTAGCACCACCAGGCCCTGGCCCTTGTAGTCGCTGTAGAGCTTCTCCAGCCCCTCGTACTGCGGGGTCAGGCCACAGGCGGACGCGGTGTTCACCACCAGCACGACCTTGTCCTTGAAGGTGGTCAGCGGCAGGGGGGCGCCATCGATGGACTTGAACGAGAAATCATAGGCGTCGGACATGGCGGCTTCCTCCAGGGATATGACGACAGGCTACCCTCCTTACCCCGCGTCCTCCAACGCCTGTTCGACCGCCAGGGCCAGATCGAGGGCGCGGGCGGCTTCCTCCCCGGTCACGACGGGTCGCGGGGATTCGCCTCGCACGGCGGCGAGGAACCCGGCGACGCTGGCGCCCAGGGGGTCCTTGGCGCCCGGCGTATCGGCGAAGTCGGGATTGAGCGGGAAACCGGTGGTGTTGCGGAACTCCCGGGTCAGGAAGTCGATCTCCAGCTCGCCGGAGGGGTAGACCACCTTCATGGTGCGCTTGCGGGCCGGCGCCATGCGCGAGGCGTCGAAGACGGCCAGGAAGCCGTTGTCGAAATTGACCTCCGCCCGGGCCTGGTCCCAGCCGCCGCTGAAGTCTTGGACGCCGGTGGCTTCGACGGCCAGGGGTTGGCCGGCGGACAGGGCCAAGGCCAGGTCCAGGTCATGGACCATCAGGTCCAGCACCACCGAGACGTCCAGGCTCCGTTCCGAGGGCGGGCCGTGGCGGACGGCCTCCAGGCGCAGGGGTTCCTCCGGCACGTCGAACAGGCCGATGGCCTGGAACACCACCCGCTCCTGATGTCCACAGGCCAGCACCAGCTTGCGCCGAGCCGCCTCGCTGATGATGCGATCGGCGTCCTCGAGGCTGACCGCCAGCGGCTTTTCCACATAGACCGGCTTGCCGGCCGCCAGGGCCGCGAGAGCCCCCTGCGCATGGTGGCTGCCGGGCGAGGCCACCGTGACGACATCCACCGCCGCCAGGAAGGCCTCCAGGTCGTCGTAACCCTGGCCGCCGTGGCTCTGGGCGATCTCCTGGGCGCGGGCGAGATGGTGGGGATCATAGACGGCGGCCAGGCGCGCGCCCGGCTGGTTAGCGTACTGACGCGAATGATAGCCGCCGAACACCCCGGCCCCGATCACCCCGCCCCGCAAGATTTCCGCCATGACTCACTCCGAAAGCTCGACTGCGCTTACAGGCTGCGGGCGCGGGACGCCACCGGGCCGATCGAAACTGGGATGTGAACGCCTCCGGCGTTGGCCGGGGGATGGGGAAGGTCTACAAGCCTCCCGTCCTTCCTCCCCCGGAGCTCACCCCTTGTCTCGCCTGTTCAGCGCCTATGTGATCGTCGACTGGAGCGCGGCGGCCAAGCCGTCCACGGGAGCCGATTCCGTCTGGATCGGCGTCGCCAAGCGCGACGTCCGCTTCCGCCTGACCTTCGAGAGCCATAACCCGGCGACCCGGGCCGAGGCCGAGAAGCTCCTGACCAGCATTCTGGACGACTTCAAGAAGCGCTCGGAACGCGCCCTGGTGGGCTTCGACTTCCCGCTGGGCTTCCCGCGCGGCTTCGCCAAGGCCCTGAATCTGGCCGGCGAGCACCCGTGGCGTGCGGCTTGGGACCAGCTCGACAAGATGGTCAAGGACAAGGCCGACAACACCAACAACCGCTTCGGCGTGGGCTCCGAAATCAACCGGCGCATGACCGGCGGCCCCTTCCCCTTCTGGGGCTGCCCGCCCAAGGACGCCCTGACCACCCTGCAGCCCAAGCGGACGCGGGCCCATGAGGCCGGCGATCTGCCGGAATTCCGGCACGCGGACCTGGCGGCCAAGGGCGCAGCCTCGATCTGGAAGCTCTATTACAACGGCTCGGTCGGGGGTCAGGCGATCCTGGGTATTCCGGCGGTCCGCCGCCTGAAGCTGGCCCGAGGCGACGCCTTGAAGGCCTATCCCTTCGAGACCGGGTTCAAGGCGCTCACCGAGGCCGACCTGGACGGCGTCGATGTCGTGGTCACCGAGGTCTATCCCAGCCTCTACAAGGCCCAGCCCTTGCCCGGCGAGGTCAAGGACCAGGCCCAGGTGCGGGTGACCGCCGAGCACTTCGCCAAGCTGGATGAAGCGGGCAAGCTGGGAGCTGTCTTCGGGCCCTCCAAGACCGCCGATCCGGCTGTGGTGGCGGACGCCGAGACCGAAGAAGGCTGGATCCTGGGGGTCGAAGCCTAGGCGGTTTCGCGCTCAGGCTGGAGGATTTCGATCTGACCCAGGCCGGAGGCCCGGCGCTCCCGGCGCGGGAAGCGAAGGTGCTCCAGCCACACAGGGGCCAGGACCGCCAGGGCGCCCAGGGCGTCGGCGCAGAGGTCCCCGAGCTCACCATCACGCCCGGCGAGGATCTGCGCCACCTCGGTGGCCGCGCCCGCGAAGATGGCCAGGACCGTCAGGTCCAGCCTGCGGCGTCGCGGAAAGGCGGTGAACAGCAGCAGGGTCAGGCCATAGAAGGCCATGAAGTGGGCGGCCTTGTCCCAGGGCACAAAGGCGTGCTCGATCCCCTGGAACGGCCCCACCATCCCAATGGCGCAGACCAGAAACGCCACCAGCAGCAGGCCTTTGGCGACGGTCGGGGAACGGGGCGCGTGCGGCATGCCTCCGATCTACCGCCACGCGGTGAAAACTTCGTTGCCTAGCGGCCCCGGGCGCTCAGCCACTGGAAGCGGGCCAGCAGGAGGGCGGCCGACAGGAAGCTGGCCGCGATCACCGCCCAGACGATGCCGTTCAGCCCCATGCCCATGGGGATGGCCAGCCACCAGGCGAGCGGGGCCATCACCAGGACGTAACTCGCCAGGTGGGTGAAGGTGGGGATCCAGACCTCGCCACGGGCCCGGAGCGCCTGGGCGGCCACCACCTGGACGGCGTCGGGGATCAGGAACAGGCAGGACAGGGCGACGGCCGGGGCGGCCATGGCGAGGGTCAGCGGGTCCTTGGTGTAGGCCGCCGAGATCAATTCCGCGCCCGGCCAGACGACCAGGCTGACCAGCAGGCCGAACACGGCGGTGACGGCGAAGGCGATGAGGCCCGCGCGGTTGACGGCCGCGGTGTCGCGCGCGCCATAGGCCCGGCCCACCAGCACCGCCGCGGCCGTCGACAGACCGAGCGGCACCATGAAGACGATCGCCACGACATTTAGCGTGATCGCCCAAGCCGCCACCGCCAGGCCGCCGATCCAGCCGGCGATGACGTTCATGCCGGCGAAGGAGGCCACCTCGAAGAAGTTGGACGCGCCGGCGCCGTAGCCAATGCGCCGCTGTTCGACCTCGGCCGCCAGATTGCGCTCGGGCTTGGTGAAGACCCCCAGGGCGCGGGCCTGGGGCATGCGGGCGATGTAGATCAGCAGGGCGACCGCCAGGAAGGTGCGCGCGCCCGTGGTGGCCCAGGCGCCGCCGACGGCGCCCAGGGGCTGCAGGCCGAAGGTTCCCGGGACCAGCACGAGGTCCATGGCCAGGTTCACCGCATTGGCCACCCACATCAGGGCCGCCGCCGGCTTGGGCCGCCCCTGCCCCTCCAGCCAGAAACTGGCGGCGACGCTGATGGCGTAGCCTGGCATGGAGAGCGCGAAGATGATCAGCGGCGGCGAAGCCCCGTCCGCAAGGTCCTTCTCCAGACCCAGGATGTGCAGGAAGCCAGGACCGCCGGAGATCAGGATCACCGTCGAGATCATGCCGATCCACAGGCTGTAGCTCAGACCCCGGCGCAGGACCGCCCCGGTGATCTCCGGCCGGCCCTGCCCGTTCGCCCGGGCGGTCATCACCTGGATGCCGCTCAGCAGGCCCACCGTCATGGTGACGATGACGCTGGTGGGGGCCCAGGCCATGGCGTGATAGCCGAGCTCGGTCGCCGAATAGCGCCCTACGACGATGGCGTCGGAGAGGCCCATCCCCATGATCCCCAGGCGCGACAACACCACCGGCCAGGACAGCTGCAGCAGCTCGGCGGTTTCGGTGCGGACGACATGTGCGCGCCCTCCCGGCGGGGAGTTCGCGGGGGCCGAAGGCTCGGCCATGGGGATCACCAGTTTTCAAAGAGGGCCGGAACCTGCCGCCGCCCTCCGCGCCTCGCAAGCGAAGCTTCGGCGGAGGGGCCGGATTCTTCAGCCCCGGTGACAACAATGGCACATCAGGGAGGCTGCCGCCCGCTAGGCGAAGCGGGTGCGCAAAGTGACGCAGACGCGCGGTCTTTAGACTTCCTGCGGACTTTTAGGCCCAAGCTCCGGTCACCCCCAAGGCGCAACAAGGAGGGTTGGTCGTCGAAAGTCGACTCGCCCAGGACACCCGTGACTTCCAAAACGCCCTCCCCCAGGCGAAACCTCGAACCTCTCTGCGCCACCGCCGCCGATCTCTATGAGCCAGCGGCGCGCGAGCAGCTTGGCCGCGTCCTCGAGACCTGGCTGGCCGCCAACCAGGCCACGCCCTTCGAGCTGCTGCATCGCCCCGACCTCATCCGCAAGCTCGAGGCCTCCAGCCGCGACCTGCAGCACGCCTTCCAGAAGATCGCCGTGCCCCTGGCCTTGGCTCGGAGCGCCAGCGTCCACGAGGTGATACGTGGCCTGCACGCAGTGGCGGACCAGGCCATCGGCCGCATGCTGCGCGAGGAGAAGCAAGGGTTGCTGGCCAAGGTGGACCTCGGCAGCTTCGCCGACGCTTGCGCTTCAGCCGAGCCCGAGTTCGGCTATCGCCTGGCCGCCGGGGTCGTCGCCTACATGGCCGCCGCCGAGACCTGGGACGGCAAGGTGCAGCGGCTGCTGGACCTTGTGGTCGCCGCCCCGGCCGATGGTCCGGCGCGCGCCTTGGCTCTGGCCGTCCTCGAGCCGGCCTTGGAGGACCTCTGCGGTTCGGAGTCCGGCCTGGCCCAACTGATCGGCGCTGACCTGGAGCTGGGGTGCTTCCTGCTCGGCCTGGTGCGCCTGGCGCATGGCGGGACCATCGACGCCATTATCGCCGTCCACCCCACCCTCCAGCAGCTGGTGGCGCCGCTGCCGGCCCCCGGCGCCCGGCTGGCGCGGCATCTGGAGAATGACGACTTCAGCGGCCTGCGGCTGGCGCTCAGCCGGCGCGTCCTGGCCGACCTGGACACCAAGCGCCGCCTGCATCCCGGCAGCGCCCTGGGCGAGATCGCCGCGGTGCGCGGCCTCGCCGTGGCCCTGACCGCCGCCAGCGGCCCCCTGCTGCCGGCCGAGGACGTCGCCGAGGCGATCCTGCAGCGCTCCGAACGCCTGGTTGAGCCGAATTTCGTCAACACCCTGCTGCACGAGCAGAACGGGCTGGTGGGGGGGCTGGACGCCCTGCTGACGGTGCTTGAGAGCGTCACCGGTGACGCCAACCGTCGCCGCGCCGTGCGCTTCGTCGAGGCCGCTGTGCTCACGCCGCAGTTCAAGCCAGACCTGCTGAACGCGGCCGGCGGAGCGGTGGGCGCCCTGCAGGTGCTGGCGCGGGCCTATCGCCGGTTGGCGCGGGCCGGCGCCGGGGTCGTCGGAACCCAGGACCTGCTGGACGGCATCGGACAGACCGCAGGCGCCATCAACCTGGAGGGCGGGGTGATCGCCGACCTGGCCGGCGGCATGACCGACAAGGGGAAGAAGCTGGCCGCGCTCCTGGCCATGGCCAATGGCGAAACCGCGCCCCCCGGCCCCGCCGCGCGCCATGCGGCTGACGCCCTGCGAAAGCTGGGCGTCAGCGAAAACCAGGCCGCAGGCTAGACTGCGGCGCGCAGGGCCGCGTCCACCCGGTCTTCCTTGAGCTTCTCGGCCACCAGGAAGGCCAGCTCCAGAGCCTGTTCGCCGTTGAGCCGGGGATCACAGTGGGTGTGGTAGCGGTCGGCCAGGTCGCCCTCGCTCAGGGCACGGGCGCCGCCGAGGCATTCGGTGACGTTCTGGCCGGTCATCTCCAGGTGCACGCCGCCCGGATGGACGCCCTGCGCCTTGGCGATCTCCACAAAGCTCTTCACTTCCGACAGGATGCGGTCGAAGGGACGGGTCTTGTAGCCGTTGTTGGCGGTCAGCGTGTTGCCGTGCATGGGGTCGATGGCCCAGACGACGCTGCGGCCGGAACGCTTGGTGGCCTCCATCAGGCGCGGCAAGCGCGCCTCAATCTTGTCGGAGCCGAAACGTCCATAGAGGGTCAGCCGGCCGGCTTCGTTCTTCGGGTTCAGCACGTCGATAAGGCGCAGCAACTCGTCCGGCTCCAGAGTCGGGCCGACCTTCACGCCGATGGGGTTCTTGATGCCGCGGAAGTACTCGACGTGGGCGCCGTCCAGCTGGCGGGTGCGCTCGCCGATCCAGAGCAGGTGGGCCGAGGTGTCGTACCATTCGCCCGAGGTGCTATCGACCCGGGTCATGGCCTCCTCGAAGCCCAGCAGCAGAGCCTCGTGGGCGGTGAAGAACTCCACGCGATGCAGGTCGGGCTGGCTCTCGGGCGTGACCCCGATGGCCGCCATGAAGGTCAGGGCCTCGCTGATCTTCTCCGACAATTCGGCGTAGCGCGCGCCCTGCGGGCTGTCGTTGACGAAGCCCAGGGTCCAGCGGTGGATGTTGTAGAGGTCGGCATAGCCGCCGCCGGCGAAGGCCCGCAGCAGGTTCAGGGTCGAGGCCGACTGGGAATAGGCCTGCAGCAGGCGCTGCGGGTCCGGCACGCGCGAGGCGGCGTCGAAGTCCATGCCATTGATGATGTCGCCGCGATAGGAGGGCAGCTCGACGCCGTCGATGGTCTCCACGGGCGAGGAGCGCGGCTTGGCGAACTGGCCCGCCATGCGCCCAACCTTCACCACCGGCTTGCCGCCGGCGAAGGTCAGCACGACGGCCATCTGCAGGATCAGGCGGAAGGTGTCGCGGATGTTGTCGGCGTGGAACTCCTTGAAGCTCTCGGCGCAGTCGCCGCCCTGCAGCAGAAAGGCCCGGCCGTCGGCCACCTCGCCCAGCAGGGTCTTCAGGCGACGCGCTTCACCAGCGAACACCAGGGGGGGCATGCCGCGCAGGGTCTGCTCCACACCGGCCAGGGCGGCCGCATCCGGATAGTCGGTGGGCAGGTGCTTGGCGGGCTTGGCTCTCCAGGAGGCCGGCGTCCAATGTTCGGTCATCTCAACAACTCCGTCCCCGCCTGGTCTTGCGGGCCGGCGTTCTTACTCCGAGAACACGGCCGCCGTCGATGGCCGCGCGGCCACAGGCGCCTGGGTTACGGCGACCTGGCGCTGAAGGGCGGCGCAGGACAGGGCCGCCAAGGCCCCGAGCGCCAGCCACCACTCCTGCCAGACCCCAAAGGAAAAGGCGCCGAAGGTCAGGTAGGCCGCGCCCGTCGCCGCCGAGATCGCCAGTGCGGCGTCCCGGGCGCCGCGGCTCATTCCCGCCAGCAGGGCGGCCCAGAAGACGGCGGCGGCCATGGCGCCGATCAGCCCCAGCTCCAGCCAGATCTGCAGGGGCGCGTCGTGCGGGTGGAGCTTGATCCCCGGGTTGAACATTCGGCTGGCGTCGAGGCCCCAGCCCCGCAGGGGGTGGTCGGTGATCCAGTCGGCGGCGTGGCGCCAATACCCCATGCGCTGGGCCCAGGAGACCGGCACGTCGCCTTCCAGCACTGTGTACCAGCCCGAGCGCCGCACGATCCAGACGATGGCCGGCGCGGTCAGGAAGAAGGCCGCAGCAAGGGCGCCCAGGCCGCGCGGCGCCCACCTCGGCCAGGCGGCGACGGCCAGGCCCGCGAGCACGCAGGCGGTCAGGGCGATCAAGGGCGCGTCGTATCCGAACGTCACCGACGGCACGACCAGGCCCAGCGCCATCAGGGCGATCAGCCAGGGAGCCCTGGCCACCCGCACCGCGGCCAGGGCGGCGGCCGGCGCCAGCATGGCCAGGACAAACAGGCCCTGGGCGGCGTTCTTGACCCCAAGGTCGGGGCGGATAGGGTCGTTGATGGCCTCGCGCACCGCGCGGTAGAGGGCCGCGCCGGTGAGGCCCTCGATCAGCATCACCACGCCCAGCAGAGCCGTGCCCCAGGCCAGGATCCGCAACGCCACGATCCGCGACCGGGGGGACGCGGCGCGCGCGGCGCAGATCGCGGCGAAGAAGAGCACGGTCTCGGCGATCAGCTTGGCGGCCGTCGACTCCCCCAGGTCCTTGGCGGTGAAGGGACTCCAGGCTGAGGAGCCCGCCGCCCACAGCACCAGGGTGACCACCGCGATGCCGACGGGCCGGTCCTCTTCCTCGATCCGCAGGGCCGGTAGGGTCAGCAGGCCCATCAAGGTCAGCAGGGGCGCGAAGGCGAGCGGCGCCAGCCACCCGACGATGGGTGTCAGGGCGAGACCGCCCGCCACCACCCAGCCGCACCAGGCGGCGAGCTTGGGTCCGGGCTGGGCGGCCTGGCTCACGCGGCGCTCAGGCCAGGCGGCACATACTTGTCGCGCATGGTCACCAGCTCTTCGGCCAGGGTCGGGTGCACGGCGCAGGTGGAATCCCACTGGGCCTTGGTCACGCCCATCTTCAGGGCGATGGCGGCCATCTGGATGATCTCCGGAGCATCAGGCCCCACGACATGACAGCCGACGATCTTCTGGCTCTCGGCGGCCACCACCAGCTTGATCAGGCAGCGGTCGTCGCCGCCGTAGAAGGTGGTCTTCATGGGCCGGAAGCGGGACAGGTAGATATCGACCTTGCCGTGTTCGTGCCGGGCCTCCGCCTCCGACTGACCCACCGAGCCCACCGGCGGCTGCGAGAACACCGCCGAGGCCACCATGTCGTGATCGAAGGTGGTGGGATTGTTGTAGAACTCGGTCTGGGAGAAGGCCGCGCCTTCGCGGATCGCCACCGGGGTCAGGTTGATGCGGTCGGTGACGTCGCCGACGGCCCAGATGTTGTCGACATTGGTCTTTGAGAACTTGTCCACCATCACCGCGCCGCTCTCGGCCAGCTTCACACCCGCGGCCTCCAGGCCCAGGCCCTTGGTGTGGGGCTTGCGGCCGGTGGCGAGCATGATCTGGTCTGTGACGACGTCCAGGCCGCTGGACATGTGACTGACCAGACCGGCCTGCGTCTTCTCGATGCTGGTGTGCTGGCAGCCGAGGATGATCTTGATGCCGCGCTTCTTCAGTTCCTCGGTGAGATGGCTGCGCACGTCGTCGTCGAAGCCGCGCAGGATGTTGGCGCCGCGATAGACCAGCGTGGTGTCCACCCCCAGGCCCGCGAAGATGCCGGCGAACTCCACGGCGATGTAGCCGCCGCCGACGATCATGATCGACCTGGGCAGTTGCGGCAGGTGGAAGGCCTCTTCGGAGGTGATGGTGTGCTCGACGCCGGGCAGATCTTCGGGGCTCCAAGGCCGGCCGCCAGTGGCCACCAGGATCTTGTCGGCGCTCACCGTTCCCTTGCCGACCACCTCGACCGTATGGGGGTCCTTCAGCACGGCGCGGGCATGGACGATCTCGGCGCCGGCGTTGCTGAGGTTGGTGACATAGATCCCCGACAGCCGGGCGATCTCACGGTCCTTGGCCTCAAGGAAGGCGGGCCAGTCGAAGGTCGACTGGCTGGGGGACCAGCCGTAGCCCTCGGCCACCTTGGCGTAGCTGGCGAATTCCGAGGCGTAGACCATGAACTTCTTGGGCACGCAGCCGCGGATCACGCAGGTGCCGCCCACGCGGTGCTCCTCCGCCACCACCACCTTGGCGCCGGACATGGCCGCCAGCCGCGCGGCGCGGACGCCGCCCGAACCGGCGCCGATGACGAAGAGGTCGTAGTCGTAGGTCGCCAAGAGAGAACTCCTTTGAAGCGTCGCCGCCTGAAATGGCGATCGGGCCACCCGGCGGGAACACGTCAGATCAAATGAACCTGCGCCTTAAGGCTCGACAGAGACGACGCCGCCGTCCGTCCCCACCAGGGCAAGGTCGGCGAGATCCAGGAACAATCCGTGGTCCACCACCCCGGTGACGCTCTTCAGGGCCGCCGCCAGCAGGGCAGGCTCCTCGATGCGACCGCAGGAGGCGTCGTAGATCACGTTGCCGCCGTCGGTGCGGACCGGCTGGCCGTCCTTCATCCGCAGGCGCGGGGCGACTCCCAGGTCGCATTCGGTCAGCGCGTCGCAGATGCGCAGCACGGTGGTCTCGTGCCCGAAGGCCACCACCTCGATGGGCAGGGGGAACTTGCCCAGCATGGGCACGCGCTTGGCGGCGTCGGCGATGACGACGCAGCGCCGGGACGCCTCCCAGACCAGCTTCTCCCGCAGGAGAGCCGCGCCGCCGCCCTTGATCAGGGAGAGCGCAGGGCCGATCTCGTCGGCGCCGTCGACGGTCAGGTCGATAGACCTGGCCTCTCCCAGCTCCTTGAGGCGGATCCCCAGGCTGGCGGCCAGTTCGGCGGTGGCGACCGAGGTCGAGACCGCCACGATGTCCAGCTTGCGGGCGGCCAGCGCCTTGACGAACCAGGCGGCGGTGGAGCCGGTGCCAAGGCCCACGGTCATGCCGCCTTCGACAAGGGCCGCGGCGGCCTCGCCGGCGGCGCGTTTCTGATCGTCTGCGCTCATGGCTTTGACATAGGCGAAGGTTGGCCTCCCCGCGACGCTATTTCTTCGCCTTCTGGGCGATCTTCATGGCTCGGAAGCGGGCCGCCCAGCCGTCCTTGTTCTGCTGCGGCGCCCGCGACAGGGCGAGCCCGTCGGCGGGCACGTCGGCGGTGACCACCGAGCCAGAGCCGGTCATGGCGCCGGCCCCCACCGTCACCGGGGCGACGAGAGCGCTGTTGGAGCCTATGAAGGCGTTCTCGCCGATGTGGGTCTCGTATTTGTCGAAGCCGTCATAGTTGCAGAAGATGGTGCCCGCCCCGATGTTGGCCTTGGCCCCCACCGTGCCGTCGCCCAGATAGGACAGGTGGTTGGCCTTGGCGCCCGCGCCCACCTTGACTTTCTTCACCTCGACGAAGTTGCCGATGTGGGCCTCTTCGCCGATGTCGGCGCCGGGGCGCAGCCGGGCATAGGGACCGATCAGGGCGCCGGCGCCCACCTTCGCGCCCTCCAGGTGGCTGAAGGCGCGGATCACCGCCCCGGTCTCCACGGTCACCCCCGGCGCGAAGACCACGAACTGCTCGACCTGCACCCCAGGAGCCAGCTGGGTGTCCCAGCTGAAGTGGACCGTCTCAGGCGCCGCCATGGCCACGCCTTGCGCGAGGAAGTGGGCCCGGGCGCGGGCCTGGAAGATCGCCTCGGCCTGGGAGAGCTGCATCGGGGTGTCGGCGCCCATCACGGCGTTCTCGGGCGCGAAGTTGACCCGCACCAGCTTCTCCTCCGCCGTGGCCAGGCCGACAATTGAGGTGATGTAGTACTCCTGCTTGGCGTTGTTGTTGTCGACGCGCTCCAGCCAGCCGAACAGGGCCGAGCGGTCGGCGCAGTACATGCCGGCGTTGCAGGCCTTCACCGCCAGCTCCTCGGCGGTGGCGTCCTTGGGCTCCACCACGCGGATCACGTGCCCATCGGCGCCCATGATCAGGCGGCCATAGAGCAGGCCGTCCACCGGCTTGAAACCCATGATGGCCAGGTCCGTACCCGCCGCCCGCAAGGCGAACAGCGGATCAAGGTCGGCGGCCTGCAGCAGGGGGCAGTCGCCATTGGTCACCAGAACATTCCCATTGAAGTCGGCCAGGGCGTCCTTGGCGGCGAGAACCGCGTGGGCGGTGCCCAGCGGTGGGTCCTGGACGGCCACCGCGCCCTCCCCCAGCCGCTTGACCACCAGGGCCCGGACGCCGGGGCTGTGGTCGCCCACCACCACCACGATCCTCTCGCAGCCGGCCAGCTCGACAGTGTCGATCACCCGGTCCAGCAGGGTGCGGCCGCCCACCTTGTGCAGCAGCTTGGGAATCGGGGACTTCATTCGCGTGCCCTGGCCGGCGGCGAGGATAACGGCGGCGCGTGCGGTCATGGGCGAAGATCCTGGAATCGGCGGGGACATTGCAATCTCACGGCGTTTAGCCGAAACGGCGAGCCCTTTCGATGGAGCCCGCCGCCGTGCCCGACCTTACGCCCCTCGCCGGCGCCACCATCGCCTTCGATCTGGATGGGACCCTGGTGGATTCCGCCCCCGACCTGATCGGGACCCTCAACGTCCTGCTGGCGCAGGAGGGGATCGCCCCCCTGCCCCTGGCCGAGGGCCGGCCCTTCATCGGCCACGGCGCGAAAATTCTGCTGGAGCGCGGGTTTGCAGCGCAGGGCCATCCCGTGCCCAGCGACCGGATGCCCGAGCTCTTCGACCGCTTCCTGGCCCACTACGGCGAGCACAGCGCCGACCTGACCCGGCCCTTTCCCGGCCTGGTGGCGTGCCTGACGCAGCTGAAGGCGGCCGGCGCGAAACTTTCGGTCTGCACCAACAAGCCGACGCCGCTGTCCCTGCCGATCCTGGAACGCCTGGACCTGGGCCAATTCTTCGACTCGGTGATCGGCGCCGACCTGGCCCCCAGGCCCAAGCCGGACGCGAGCCACTTGATCACCGCCGTGGCTGCGGCCGGCGGCCGGATCGACCGCGCGGTGATGGTCGGTGACGCCGCCCCAGACGCCGGCGCGGCCCGCGCAGCCGGGGTTCCCCTTGTGCTGGTGAGCTTTGGCTACACCGACACCCCGGTCGCGGAATTGGGCGCCGATATCCTCATCGACCACTACGATCAGTTGACGGATGCGTGTCTGCGGCTTCTCACCGCTTGCCCGGCGAGAAGCGGCGAGCTATAGGCCCGTCCCTTCCGGAGGATGCGTAGCTCAGCGGGAGAGCACCTCGTTCACACCGAGGGGGTCACAGGTTCAATCCCTGTCGCATCCACCACTTCCTTCCCGTCCGTCTTGAGACGCTGACCGGGGGGGCGCCATCATCCAACCTGTCCGATGGGGCTCAGGCCACCTTCATGTAGGTCATCAGGCTGTTGGCGCGGTGGAGGAAGCGCATGTTCGGGTGAACATTGACCTCCTCCTCGATGAACCTGGTCACGCCGTCGAGGTAGTGGCTGTTCTGATAGTCGTGGAAGCAGATCAGGCCGGTCTCGGTCACGTGCGGGAACCAGGCCTCGAAGTCGCCCTTCGTCCCCTGGCAGGAGTGATCGCCGTCGATGAAGACCATCCGGGCCGATCCGGACCAGGCCGCCGCAGCCTCCTGCGAACCGGATACGATGGCCTCCACCACCTCGCTCAGGCCAAAGGCGGCGAGGTTGGCGCGGAACTGCTCGTAGGTGGAGCCTGACTCGACGATCTCGGCCGTCTCCTCGTGCCCGCCCTTCTGATGTTCCGGCGAGCCCCGGAAGTGATCGACCGCGTGGACCTTGCCGCGGCCCGACCGCAGCGCGCCCTGGGCCAGGAAGCACGTGGACTTGCCCTTGAAGCTGCCGATCTCGACGATGTCGCCCTCGACCGGCCAGACCTCGGCGAGGCTCAGCAGGGTGAAACCCTCGTGCCAGGAAAGGTAGCCGGGGACGCTGAGGAAGGCGGCGACCTTCTCGAACCGCTCGATGTTCAGCGTCAGTTGGGAGAGGAATTCTTGCGGGGTCATGGCGGCGTCTCGGCGGCGAGAGGTGGGCGACCAGAAACACGACGTGCCCTCGGTTGATTCTGCAAGGCGGCAGGGTCGTGGCGCGAGGATGGACTGCTATCACGCCCAGCCGTGTCCTACCCCGGCAGATGGTCACGCGACTGGGCGCTCTTCAGCGTGCGCGTCACCGCCGCCTATCGCTTCTAGGCCTCATGGGAGGCCGGCGACCGGCCGGTCTCCCACATGGTCCAACGGCCAGCAGCTGTCAGAGCTTTCGGCCGAGGTGCTTTTCGACCTGACGCCGCTCCCAGCCCCCATCGAGGAACGGGACCACGCCGAACACCGTGGCGCCATGGGCCAGGACCCCCAGGCCCCAGCCGAGGGCAGGCCAGACGAACCATAGGTACTGCGGGTAGCCCACCAGATTGATGCCCGCGAGGATCGGGATCACGATCAGGTACTGGGTCAGGTGAATATAGAAGTCCTTCACCTTTCGAACGTGGGCGAGGGCGATAGCTTCGTCGGGTCGGATGTCAGACTGCAGGGCGTCCATGGCAGGCTCCTTGAGGCGGTTGAGGTCGATCTCGAAGACGGCCGCCAGGGCCTTCATCGACTCAAGGCTGCCGGGCTGGCCACGCTCGAGCCGCTGAACGGTCCGCACGCTGAGGCCGGAGACTTCCGCCAGCTGTTCCTGGGACCAACCCCGTTGCAGCCGCAGTTTCTGGATCAACATGTGCGTCCTCCTTCGAGATCGCTCCAAACCTGGACCGACGCGCCATTCCGCCGCCACGTCAGCGACCCGTCAACCTGGCGACAGCAGGCCGACGTTCCGCCGACAGCAAGCCGACGTCCAGGCGACAGTGAGGCCCTGGCGCTCTGCGGACGCGCCAGATGCAGGCTTCACCGGCGAGAACCCTTTCAGCGCCGCGCGCCACGGGCTACGAAACCTTCGTGGCTTATCGACTCGCAATCTTCGACTTCGACGGCACGCTCGCGGACTCATATCCGTGGTTCACCAGCGTCCTCGATCACATGGCGGCCCGACATAACTTCCGGGCCATCGACGCCGAGGAGCGGGAATCGCTGCGCGGAGCGAGCGCGCGTGTGATCATGAAGAGCCTTGGCGTCTCCACCTGGAAGCTGGCGCGGATCGCCAAGGACTTCCGGGCCATGAAGGTGGACGCCTCCTCCGGCATCCCCCTGTTCCCGGGCGTGCCCGAGATGCTGCGGGAGTTGCACGCCAACGGGGTGATCCTGGCTCTGGTGAGCTCCGACACCGAGGCCAGCGTGCGGATCGGTCTCGGCCCCGAACTCGCAGGCCTGTTTGTGCACTTCGATTGCGGGGCCTCGCTGTTCGGCAAGGCGCGGAAGTTCCGCCGGGTGTTGCGCAAGCTGTCCATGACCAAGGCCAAGACCATCTGCATCGGCGACGAGGACCGCGACGCGCGGGCCGCCGACAAGGCCGGGATCGACTTCGGCGCGGTGACCTGGGGCTACTCCACGCCGGAAAGCCTGATCGCCCACAATCCGAAGCTGACCTTCGGCGCCGTGCAGGACATCGCCGCCATCGCCCGCTAGCGGCGACGCGCCACCAAGGCCAGGGCCAGATCGTAGGGATAGGCGAGCACTTCGCGGCCCACCATCCGCAGCCAGTGCGACCGGGTTCCGGCATAACCCTTCGTGACCGGCCCGGCCCGGCTGGCCAGGCCCGCGGCGCGGAACAACATGCGGCACCTCGGCAGGTGATAGCCGTCACTACAGATCACCGCGCCTTCCAGACCCTCGGCGCGGATAAAGGCCGCGGCGGCCGCGACGTTCTCCATGGTGTCGCGGCTATGCTCGTCGAGGGCGATGCGCGCGGGGTCCAATCCAGCCTCGATCAGCAGACGGGCCATCAGGGAGGCTTCGGACGGCCCATGACGCCCCACGCCGCCGGAACAGAAGACCACGGCGTCAGGGTGCTCCTCCGCCGCCCGCCGGCCGTAGGCGACACGCCGGCGCAGGGCGGGGCTGGGGTCGCCGTCCGGCCAGACCGCCGCCCCGAAGATCACGATCGCCCAGGCCATGGGGCCATGATGGCGGGCGGGGGTGGCTCGCGCTAGCCTGCGTTCATCGGCGGGCAGTGTTCCTCGATGAGGTCCTCGCGCTCGGCCTTGCGGACCGCGCTGCGCACGTTCAGCCGGGTCAGCACCTCGGTCTCCCCGTAGCGGGCATGGGCCTCGTCCAGGGCGGCCTGCCAGTCGCGGGCCGACAGGCACTCGGTCTCCCCCGCAAACAGGATGCTGGCGCCCTTGGGCGTCACCTGAGCGATGACATAGTTGGCGCCGACCGGCGGAAGGGTCCGCTCTTCTTCAAGAGCGGAGTAGCGATAAACCGACCCGGACTTGCCGGCGAAATCGATCTGGCGGGTCAAGGGAAGGCTCCCGGCAGCTGGACGACTGAACATGGCCCCCTGATACCCGACCGAATTGGGCGAAAGATAGGCTGTAGCGACAATAGGTGATCACCAGACCGCGAGCGCGCCCGAGATCCTGTTCATATTGACGGAACAACCGGCGCCATAAGGCGTTCGGCGAGTGGGGTGGGCTCTGCTAGGCTCGGCCTTTCGACCCTCGACTCAATTCGCAAGCGGCCCTCCAGAAAGGCATAGACCACCCGCCTATGGAACGACCGGCCGATTTCACCGTCAGAGACGCCCACCAACAAGGCGTCATCGAGCTGACCGGCGACTGGACAGCGGCCCAGATCGGGCCCGCGGCCAGTGGCCTGCGCGACGAACTGGCCGGCCGCAGCGCAGTCGAGCTCGACCTCACAAAGGTCGGCCGCATGGACACCGCCGGCGCCTACGCCGTCATCCAGGCCTCCGGCGACAAGTACGACGCCGCTCGAGTGAAAGCCCGGCCCGAGACGCTGCGGCTTATCGAACTGGTGAGCCAGGCCGCCCTGCCAAAACCCGCGCCCAAGCCCAAGCCGCGCGGATTCCACGAGCTCACCATCCGCATCGGCAAGGGTGTGGTCGACCTCGCCAGGGAGATCTTCGACACCCTGGTGTTCGCCGGCCACCTGCTGGTGGTGCTGTTCCAGACAATCATCAATCCCAAGCGCATCCGCTGGGCCGCCTGCGTGTCCCTGGCCGAGCGCGCGGGGCTGGACGCCATCCCGATCGTGGTCACCACCTCGTTCTTCATCGGCGCGGTGGTGGGTCTGCTGGGCGCCAACATGCTGCGGCAATTCGGGGCCGAGGTGTTCGCCGTCGAGCTGATCGGCATCGCCGTGACCCGGGAGTTCAATATCCTGATCACCGCCATCCTGCTGGCCGGTCGCTCGGCCTCGTCCTTCGCCGCCGAGCTTGGCTCGATGAAGATGAGCCAGGAGATCGACGCCATGAAGGTGATGGGGGTCGATCCCTTCGAGGCCCTGGTCCTGCCGCGCTTCGTGGCCCTGCTGTTGACCATCCCCCTGCTGACCTTCGTGGCCACCCTGGCGGGCCTGGCGGGGGGCCTGATGATCACCTGGTCGGTGCTCAACCTGGGGCCCTCCTTCTTCCTCCAACGGATCGTCGACAATGTGGGGGCGACCCATTTCTGGATCGCGCTCTCCAAGGCCCCGGTCATGGCCGCGGTGGTGGCCGGGATCGGCTGCCGTCAGGGCCTGGAGGTCGGCGGCGACGTGGAATCCCTCGGCCGCCGCGTGACGGCCGCGGTCGTGCACGCGATCTTCGCCATCATCCTGATCGATGCGATCTTCGCCCTGATCTACATGGAGCTCGACCTGTGAGCCTGGAGACGCCGGACGACGTCGAACTGACCGAGGACGAACTGCCGACCACCGGCCCCGCCATCACGGTGAAGGGCCTGGTCTCCCGGTTCGGCGAGAAGGTCATCCACGATGGCCTGGACCTGGTGGTCAAGCGCGGCGAGGTCCAGGGCGTCGTGGGCGGATCGGGCAGCGGCAAGTCGGTGCTGCTCAACACCATCATTGGCCTGAAGACCCCCGACGGCGGCACGGTGCAGGTGTTCGGCCAGGACATTCAGCGCGCCTCGCGCCGCAAGTGGTCGGCCATCGAGCGCCATTGGGGGGTGCTGTTTCAGCAGGGCGCCCTGTTCTCCAACCTGACGGTCCGCGAGAATGTCGCGGCTCCCATGTACGAGCATACCAACATACCCAAGCGGGTGGTGATGGAGCTGGCGGAGCTGAAAATCGCCCTGGTGGGCCTGCCCGCCAACGCCGCCCACTTGAAACCCTCGGAGCTGTCGGGGGGCATGCGCAAGCGCGCGGGCCTGGCGCGCGCCCTCGCCCTCGACCCCGAACTGCTGTTCCTCGACGAGCCGACCGCCGGCCTCGACCCCATCGGCGCCGCGGCCTTCGACGAGCTGATCAAGGACCTCTCCGACAGCCTGGACCTGACCGTCTTCATGATCACCCACGACCTCGACACCCTCTACGCCATCACTGACCGGGTGGCGGTGGTGGCCGACAAGAAGGTGGTGGCCAACGCCCCCGTGCGCACGCTGGAAAAGTCGAAGCACCCGTGGATTCGTGAGTATTTCCTGGGGCCGCGCGGCCGGGCCGCGGTGCGTTCAGCGACAAAAGCCGAGACAATGGTCTGATGGAAAAAGACGCCAACTACGCCCTGGTGGGCCTTTCGACCCTGATCCTGTTCCTGGGTCTGGTGATCTTCGGCGTGTGGCTGGCGAAGGTCCAGTTCAGCCGCGATTACCAGCTCTATGACATCGTCTTCCAGGGGCCCATCAACGGCCTGACCCAGGGCGGCGAGGTGCGGTTCAACGGCATCAAGGTGGGCGAAGTCACCAAGATCGAGCTGGCCCGCGACAACCCCAAGAACGTGGTGGCCCGCGCCCGCGTCACCTCCGACGTGCCGATCCGCGTGGACTCCGTGGCCACCCTGGAGCCCCAGGGCATCACGGGCGTGAACTATGTGCAGATCAGCGCTGGCGTTCAGTCCAAGCCCCTGCTGCGTTCGGTGACGCCGGACGGCAAGGTGCCGGTGATCCGCAGCCAACGCAGCACGTTATCGGACCTGCTGGCCGGCGGCGGCACGGTGCTGAGCCGCACCGTCGAGGCCCTGGACCGGGTCAACAAGGTGCTGTCGGACCAGAATGTGAAGACCTTCTCCGCCGCGCTGAACGACGCCCAGGCGGTCACCGCCGAGCTGCGGGAGCGCAAGGCGGTGATCGCCGACGCCCAGAAGGCCCTGCAGAGCATCGACGCCGCGGCCCAGTCCTTCGCCGAACTCGGGCGGTCGGGCCAGGCGCTGGTGGACGGCGATGGCAAGCGCACCATGCGGAATGTCGCCGACGCCGCTGAGGAGACCAAGGCCGCAGCCAAGGACCTGCGCCAGATCATGAGCAAGCTGGAAGGTCCGACCAGCGACTTCGCCACCACGGGCCTGCCGCAGATCACGGCGGCGACGGTGCAGCTGCAACAGACCGCTGAGGCGCTCGAGCGCCTGGCCAACGAACTCCAGACCAACCCCCGCGGCGCTGTCGGCAAGCCGCCCGCCAAGGAAATCGAGGTGAAGCCATGACCCGTCTGCAGCGCCTGATCCGGCTCTCGGCCGTGGCCCTGACCGCCGTGGCCCTCTCCGGCTGCATTTCGCTCTTCCCCAAGAGTAAGCCGGCCAACCTCTACCGCTTCGACTATCTCATGCCGGCCGAGGCCGCCTCGCCGCCGCGGGCGAGCGGCGAGAAGTTCGGGGTGCTGAAACTCTCCAACGAGTTCAACAAGGCGGCCGCCGGCGACCGGATCATGACGGTCACCGCCGGCAGCGACGTGGCCTATATAGCCGAGGCCCGCTGGGTCTCGCCCGCCTCGGTGCTATTCGACGAGGCGGTGAGCCGGGCCTTCGACCAGGATGGCCGGTCCGCCCGGTTGATCAGCCGCGGGGAGATCGGCCAGTCCGACTATGTCCTGAAGCTCGACGTGCGCGACTTCCAGGTCAACTACGCCACGCCGAAGGGCCGCCCTTCCGTGGTGGTCAATGTGCATGCGGTGCTGACCCGGTCCGCCGACCGCAGCGTGGCGGCCGAGCGCACCTTTTCCCAGACGGTCGCGGCCGACGGGGACCGCCAGGCCGACATCGTGCGCGCCTTCACCGTGGGGGTCAGCGGCGTGCTCCGCGACCTGGTGGAATGGACCTCGTCGTTGGGGAAGGCGGCGAGCTGAGCCGCTGGCGGCCTGGGTCGCCTAACCCTCTAGCCCGTGGATCCGCTTGGCGGCGGTGACGGTGTTGGCGAGCAGGCAGGCCACGGTCATCAGGCCGATGCCCCCGGGGACCGGCGTGATGTTGGCCGCGACCTTCTCCGCCTCCTTGAAGGCCACGTCGCCCACCAGCTTGGTTCTGCCCTCGGCGGCCTTCACGGGATCGCGGAACGGCACCCGGTTAATGCCGACGTCGATCACGGTGGCGCCGGGCTTGATCCAGTCGCCCTTGATCATCTGAGGCCTGCCCACGGCGGCGACGAGGATGTCGGCATCTCGGCAGACGGCGGGTAGGTCCACGGTGCGCGAGTGGGCGATGGTCACCGTGCAGTCGGCCTGCAGCAGCAACTGGGCGATGGGGCGGCCCACCAGCACCGAGCGGCCCACCACCACGGCGCGCTTGCCGGCCAGGTCGCCAAGGGTCTGGCGCAGGACCAGCATGCAGCCCAGCGGCGTGCAGGGGATCAGGGCCGGCATGCCGCTGGCCAGCAGACCGGCATTGACCACGGTCAGGCCGTCCACGTCCTTGTTGGGGTCCATGGCCGCGAGCACCATTTTCTCGTCGAGATGCTTGGGCAGGGGCATCTGGACCAGGATGCCGTGGATTTTCGGATCGTCGTTGAGCTGCTCCACCAGGGCCATCAGCTGGTCCTGGGTGGTGTCGGCCGGCAGGCGGTGGGTCTCTGAATGCATGCCGGCGGCCAGGGAGTGCTCGCCCTTGGACCTGACATAGACCTGGCTGGCCGGATCCTCGCCCACCAGCACCACCGCCAGGCCCGGCTGGATCCCGTGCTCGGACTTGAGCATGGCCACTTCGCCGGCCGCCTGGGCGCGGACCAGCTCGGCGAGGGACTTCACGTCGAGGGTGTGGGCTTGGGGCATGGGCGCTCCTGCGCGGTCGCGAACTTGGGCGTCCGACTACCGGTTCAGGCCGCCCCGCGCAATGCGGGCCGGTTCGAGAAGCCGCCTAGCGCCCACTGAACAGCGAGTCGTACGGATCGACCTTACCGCTGACGGAGTCGGCGACGGACACCGCCGGCCAACCCAGCTTCACGGTGAGGCTCTCCGCCCAGGCCTCGGTGATCAGGTCACGCAGTTCAGAGGCCCCGGCCGCCAGCCGCTCGGTGGCGAAGGCCACGCCCTTCGGATTGGCTGGGCTGAAGCCTCCCGCCTTCTCCAGTTCATAGAGAGGGACCACCTGGCGACCGGCGATCAGCAGATAGGCGGAGACCCGCGCCTCGATGGGTCCGTCGGCGGTCTGGGGTGGCAGCAGGTTGGCGCGCACCATGGTCGGGGTCACGTACTGGGTGGCGAAGACGTCCTCGAAGGGCGCGTGAATTTTCGCTGTCGTGTAGCCGTTAGGGTTGGGGTAATCGCCCCAGCCGTTGTAGTGGCCGCTGACATGCAGGGGCTGCGATCCGTCGCCGACATAGTGGGCGAGGTAGCCGATGGTCACCAGCATCAGCTGTTCGCGGCGCAGGCGGTCTGAGTGCAGCCAGGCGCGGCGCGCCTTGTTCTTCTCGCGGCCTTCAGCGGCCATGCCCATGCGCCAATAGCCCATGTCGGTGACGAGCTGCTGGTACTTCTCGATGATCGCATAGGGCAGGTAGCCGGCCTTCCAGCTATCCTGGCCGGCGGCGCGCAAAGCGGTTTCGTAGGCCGCGCGAGTCGGCGGCAGGGCGTCCAGGCGCGGGCCGCCGAGGATGCGACCGTCCTCCTCATAATCCACGAAATGCGCCGGATCGAGATTGCTGCCGTGCACCTTGCCCGAGCCCTTGATGCGGTCCGGCTCCCGCGACAATTCGCCGATCGCCTGGATGGCGGCGGGGCTGCGCAGGAAAGCCGGCAGGGTCGGCGGCAGAGCACGCGCGGCTTCCTGTCCGATCATCCGGTGGCCGGTGTTGCTCCAGGCGAGGGCCGGGGCTGGCGCGGCGGCGATCAAGACGGCGGCGAGATGCAGGGCGAGGCGTTTCATGCCTCCGATTTGAAGGCCGGCGCCGTCGAAGGCAAGGGCGTGAAGCCCGAGCCACGGCGAATTCACCGGAACGTCGCAAGCCGCCCTAGATGATAGCCAAGGCGTTCTCCACCCGGGCGATCCAGGCCAGCACCCTCGGATAGTCGGCCAGGCGGAAGCCGCCGTCGCCGGCCTCGCGGGTGTAGGCCACCAGGGCGACGTCGGCGAGACTGACCGCCCCGCCCACCAGGAAGGGTGAGGCCGCAAGGCCGCCCTCAAGCCGCTGCAGGGCCGCCTTGCCGCGCTCCACGATGCGCGGCTCCAGGTCCGACACCGCCTTGCCCTGGAAGCGCACCTGGAAGCGGGCGACGGCGACATAGGGCTCGTGGCTGTACTGCTCCCAGAACATCCACTCCAGCATGCGGGCGCGGTCATAGGGGTCGGCGGGGATGAGGGCCGAGCCCTCGGCCAGGTGCAGGATGATGGCGTTGGACTGCGCCAACGGCCGCCCGTCGTCCAGAATCACGGCCGGAACCTGGCCGGCCGGGTTCAACGCCAGGAATTCCGGGGTCCGGGTGGCCGCCTTCAAGACATCAGTCTCGATCCACTCATAGGAAAGCCCGAGATGATCGGCGGTCCACTTCACCTTCAGGCAGTTGCCCGAGATCGAGTCGCCAAAGATGCGCATGCGCTGTGCCCCGTTGTTTGAGAAAGCTTGATAGACCAAGAGTCCACAGGCGCAATCGATGCTGTCTACAGGGGATCTCCGGCCAGGCTATTCCCGGGGTTGCCCTGACGCCGGAGTCCCGGTACTCAGACCCCCGCTGACAGATCAACGACGTAGGATCCCCACATGGGACGCCGCTTCGCCGCCCTGGCCGCCCTTCCCCTTCTGGCTTTCGGAGGTGGAGCGCACGCCGCTCCTTCCGATCCCATCGGGGATCTCCTGATGAACGCCTTGACCGGCGCCGTGCCCGGCTCGGCCGACTATCGCCTCAAGGCGACCCTCTATCATGCCGGCGCCAAGGGCGTGGGCGCGCTGGACTCCCTGGGCTGCAAGGTCGTGGCGATGCGCACGGCCGCCATCGACAAGAGCCTGATCCCACGCCGGACCATCCTATTCATCAAGGAAACTGTGGGGCTCTCCATGCCCGACGGCTCGGCCCATGACGGCTACTGGTACGCCTCCGACGTGGGCGGCGCGATCAAGGGCCAGCGCATCGACCTCTATACCGGGGCCGGCGCCGGCTCGATGAAGCCTTTGCGGCCGTTGAACCTGGCACAACTGACGGTCACCAAGACCGGCCAGTTCAAGGGCTGCCCGCCGAAGTAGGCGGACTCTTCCCTCCCCTTCATGGCAGGGCTATCGCATATGACCGAGCATTGAGAAGAGGAAGGCGTCATCCCATCCGGCCCGCTTGATTTTGGTCTTG
>NZ_JAOTJD010000047.1:0-38087 GCF_042714595.1 Phenylobacterium ferrooxidans
ATCCGGCTTCAATGTGGTCGCGACCGCGCCACGCCCCCTCCAACCGCGTCCGCGACCACACAGAACCCTCCAGATTCACGGCTCGTTGGATGCGTGATTCATAGGTCTCCGCTTTTGCGGAGGTTTGTGATGGGCCTGATCTCACACATAAACGAAGGGGAATACCGTGGCGTCCCAGACGCCGCAGGAGTTTTCGAACCGCCTTCAGATCAGGCGACCAGGCCAGGATCGAGAGTTGGTCGCTGGGCATGGAGGGCGAACCGTTGCATCGATCTGCCCACCGATAGGCGCAACCAGTCGACGAAGAGCTGCTCCGGGGGCGTTATGGCCAGCCGCGGCGAGCGATAGAGGCGATAGGATTCGCCCAGGGACCGTGGAGCGCCCGCGCACGCCAGCAGCCGGCCCGCCTCGAGCGCCGGTTCGACTACGAGCGGCAGGCCGAGCGCGACGCCCATGCCGGCCGCCGCCGCTTCGTAGGCAAGCTGAAGTGTCGCGAATTCGCGCACCTTCAGCTCTGGCGCATGAACACCCGCGAGCGCCAGCCACCGCTCCCACAACCTCGCCGGGGTGCGCATGCTCAAAAGAGTGTAGTCAGGTATTTCGTGTTCGTTAGCGGGCGGAGACCGACCGCAAGCCAGCCGCCGCGCCGCGACGGGCGTCACCACCGCATCGAACAGATGCGTGGCGGCGAGATCGGCCGGCGCTTCGTTGCCGCCCCAGATCGCGAACCGGGCCTGGCCGGAACGAAGAACATTGAAGTCGCGTGTTGGAATAATCTCCAACTCGATACCGTGGTCACGCTGAAGCTCGCCCAGCCGCGGGAGCAGCCAGGCCGAGGCGAAGCTGTGTGACGCGGCCACGGAAATCCGTTCATCCTGAGGCCCGGCGAGTTGCATGGTGGCGCGCTGGATGGCGACCATGGCCGGCTCGACCATCAGTAGATATCGACGGCCCGCCGCGCTCAGCGTGGGAATTTGGGTGGTCCGGTCGAACAGCGTCGCGCCAAGGAAGGTTTCCAGGGCCGCGATGCGCCGGCTGATAGCGGAGGGGCTGAGGGCGAGATCGCGCGCTACCGCACGGAAACTCCTGCCGCCAGCGGCGGCCACGAAGACCTCGATCGCTTCAAGAGGCGGGGCTTTGCGGAGCATGCCGCGACCGGTACGCCTCCCGGGTCACAGGTTCGCGACAGCGTCAGATTTCCACGCCGCGGCGGCCGGCCACCACGGCGGCCGAGGCAACTGTCCGACAGCCGCTGTCCGGATCGGCGAGGTCGTGCACCGCGCGCAGCTCGATCTCCAACCGCCCGGGCCTCAGGTCCAGCCGGACATACCCGGAATGGGCGTTGTCCAGGAAGCGCACATGCGGGTTCAGCGCGCGGGCGGGCGCGAACAGCGCCTCGGGACCGTTGCGGGACGCAAGGCAGCTAGTCACCACCTCGGCGGCCAGCGGCGCCTCGCCGCTGCGGCGGCTGTCGGCCCGTACGTCATTGAGCCAGAAGGAATGGACGTCGCCGCTGAGGACCACCGGACTGCGCACCGAAGGGTGTCGAAGCTGCGCCAGCAGGCGGTCACGGCTCGCTTCGTAGCCGTCCCAGATGTCCGAGTAGCGCGCGTCCTCGCCCTGCGGCAGGGACAGGCGGGCGAAGAGAGTCTGCTGGGCGATCAGGCTCCAGGGCGCCTGTTCCCGCGTCAGGCCCCGCGTCAACCAGCGTTCCTGGGCGGGGCCGAGCAGGCTCGCGGCCGGGTCCAGGGCCGCCGGGCATGCGGTCAGCACCCGGCTGCGCGGCGCGCCGGGCTCGGGACAGGCCTGCGGCGTCCGGTGCTGGCGGGTGTCGAGGACGTGCAGCGTCGCCAGGCCAGGCCACTCTACCCGCCGGTAGAGGCGCAGGCCGCCGTCGGGGAGAAAGGCGCTCGGCCGGAGCGGCATGTGCTCGAAGTAGGCCTGGTAGGCGGCGGCCCTGCGCCGCAGGAACCGCGCCGGATCACCGAAGTCGCCGCCGACCGCACCGGCGTAGTCGTTCTCGACCTCGTGGTCGTCGAACGTCACCACGAAGGGCAGCGCCGCGTGGGCGGTCGCGAGGTCGGGATCAGTGCGATAGAGGGCATGGCGGCGGCGGTAGTCGTCGAGCGACACCGGGTCGAGCGCATCGAACGTCCGCACCTTGGGCGCCGCGCCGAAGGACCTTTCGTAGATGTAGTCGCCCACTTGGATCACCGCGTCCGGGTCGGCCGCCACCATGTCGCGGTAGCCGGAGAACCAGCCGTGCTCCCAGTGCTGGCAGGAGGTCAGGGCGAGCCTAAGCCTCTGCGGCGCCGCAGGGATGGTCCGGGTGCGGCCGGCCCGGCTGACCTCGCCGCCGAGATGGAAGCGGTAGAAGTAATCGCGACCGGGCGAGAGTCCCCCGACCTCCAGGTGGACAGCGCCGCCCCTGCCGGCCACGGCCCTTGTCCGGCCCGTCCGGACGATGCGTCGGAAGGCGTCGTCCTCGGCGATCTCGTAACCGATGGCCGCGTCCTCGATCAGCCCTTCGACACGCGTCCACAGCACGAAGCCGTCGGCGGCCGGCTCGCCCGAGGCTACGCCCAGGCGGAAGGGGTCCGTGGCTGGCCGCGGCGCAGCCCCTGCCGCGCGTGGTGCGGCGAGGAACCGCGCCGCGGCCAGCGCCGCAGCGCCGCGGACCAGTTCGCGCCGCTGCATCAGAAGCTCGCTTGCAGGCGGACAAAGTAGCTTCGCCCGTTGACGCCGATCGGCGTTTCCTCGCCGGTCGGGAAGCTGCCCCCCGTCGAAGCGATCACGGACGCCTGGTCGTCGATTGTGTCAGGCTTGGCGTCGAACAGGTTCTGGACGCCGAGGTCGAGGCGGATTCGCTCGTTGAGATCGTAGCCAAAGCCAAGGTCGAAGGTCTCCTTACCGTCGAAGTCCTGGGCCGCGACAAGCGGGGCCGAGCGATACTGGCCGAAGACCGCGAGGGCGGCGCGCACCTCCCACGGGCCGCGGCTGGCGCTGGCCTGGAGCGTGAATTTGTTGCGCGGCTGCGCCTGCGTCACGAATAGGATCGACTTGTTGCTCAGCAGCGGCAGCGTCGGCAGCACCGGGTTGGCGCCCAACTCGTCGAGGCTGGTCTCGAACACGCCGTAGCCGGCGGCGAGGTCGACGCTGACGCCGGCCCCGACCTCGCCGCGCCAGGTCGCGGTCAACTCGAACCCCTCGGTGGTCGTGTCCAGGGCGTTGGTGAAGAACCGCACCTGCTGGAAGTTGGTGATCCCGGCCGCCGTCAGGATCGCCCTGACCGCGGGACCGCCGAGCTGCTCGCTGAGGGCGATACGATCCTCGATGCGGATACGGTAGTAGTCGCCCGTGAAGGTAAACCCGCCGAAGGGGCCCACCACCAGGCCGCCGCCGACGTTGCGCGACGTCTCCGGCGCCAGGGACACGGCCCCCAACGCCCGCGCCACGGGATCGTCCACGGGCAGGGTGCCGACGGTGACCAGCACGCCCGCGCTGAGGGCGCCCTGGACGGCGCTGAAATACTGCTGCTGCAGCGAGGGCGCCTTGAAGCCGATGCCGGCCGACCCGCGCATGGCGATGCCCGGCATGATCTCGTAGCGGCCGGTGACGCGCCAGGTCGCCTTGCCACCGAAGTCGTCATAGTGGTCGTAGCGGACCGCCGCGGCGAGCAGCAGCGGTTCGATCGGCCGCAGTTCCGCATCGAGGAACAGGGCGTAGGCGTTGCGGCTCGCGTCCGTGGGATTCCGGGGGTTGAAGCCCGCGAAACCGTCGGCGCCGAGGCCGAAATAGGCGAGGGGTTCGCCGTTGGCGATGCTGTAGGTCTCGTGCCGGAACTGGACCCCGGCCGCGAGGTTACCGCCCGCCAGCAGCCCGTCGAGTGGGCGCGACAGCACCGCGTCGGTCACGAACTGCTGGTAGCTGACGGCCCCGGCGTCGAACCTCGTCGGGCTGGCCAGCCCCAGCGAGACGTTGGCGGTGTCGTAGACGCGGAATTCGGCCTGGTTGTAGCCGAAGGTCTGGCTGACATCGGCGCTGATGCCGGCGAACTCACCGCGCACGCCCGCTGTAAGGCCGATGTCCCAAATCTGGGGCTCGATGATCGGCAGGAAGCCGTTCGGATGGACCGGCGAAAAGCCGGGCACGCGGAAGCCGGCGCCATTGTTGGAGACCTTGCGCGTGAGGATGCCGAACCCGTAGGCCTCGGCGTCGCCCAGTGACGCGGCGGCGTTGATCGCGACACTGCCGACCCAGGCCTCGGGATCACCGATACGATAGGTGACGCGACCGAAGCGCTGGTCGACCAGGGCGCGGTTGGTCGGCTCCTGCGCCCGGAATAGGCCGGTCACGGTGAGGTGGCCACCGTCGCCCAGCGGCAGACCCACCGTCGCCGTCGCCAGGCCGTTTGCGCCGTCGCCCTGCTCGGTGACTCCCGTCAGCAGCGCGGCGGTTTCACCCTCGGCGTCGTCCTTGAGGATGATGTTCACCACCCCGGCGATGGCGTCGGACCCGTACTGCGCGGCCGCGCCGTCCTTGAGGATCTCGATGCGCTCGATGGCGCTCTCGGGAATAGTGTCAAGATCGACGGCCGCGGAGCCGCGGCCGATGCTGTTGTTGACGTTGAGCACGGCGTTGGCGTGGCGCCGCTTGCCGTTGACGAGCACCAGCGTCTGGTCAGGCGCGAGGCCGCGCAGGGTGATCGGCCGGGTGTTGGCAGCCGACGCCGTCGTCGCCGCCCGGGCGAAGTTGACCGAAGGCTCGAGGAAATTGAGAGCGCGGCCCAGGTCCGGGTAGCCGGTGTCGGCGATTTGCGCGCTGGTGACGACGTCGACCGGCGCCGGCGCGTCCAGCGCGGCCCGACCGGCGCCGCGGGTGCCGGTCACCACGAGCTCCTCGACGGACGCTGCGTCCTGGGCCATGGCCCCCACCGGAGCCAGCGCCAAGACCGTCGCGGCCCCGGCCATCATCTGAAGTCTGCGCATCGCCAATCCCCTCCGCTACACACGGGGGCTGGATAGCGACAACGCCGTCGGACCGTTATCGCGAAGGACTGCACGGCTGTTGCGCTCAGCGCAACAGCACAAAGCACAGTCTCCCGTGGCAGGCGGCTGCGTCATGCAGCCTATGCCCATCCGAAAAGCCAATCTACGAGTGGCAAAGCGAGAAGAACGAACCCGGCGGGTCCGCTTGACGCCACCCTTCAATGTCAGCTGTCGACGCGCAACCGACAATCATCAGGGCGTGCACTGACGGCTAACCCAAATCTGCGAAGCTAACGGCGTCGGGGACAACCCCGCGAGGCGAGCTATGGCTCAACCCGATCTCTTCCGACTAGGACGAATCGACATTCAGCGCATCCAGAGCATGGAAGCGGCGATGTGGACGAAGGCCAGGTAGTGAGCGGCCAGCCTGTCGAACCGGGTTCGGGCGGCAACGGCTTGAGCGCCGGCGCGTCCACCGAGGCGAAGAGTTCGGCGCGACTGGCGCCGTAGGCGCGCATGATCCGGGCGTTGAGCTCGGCGACCAGCTCTGCGATCACCAGATTGAGTTCCGCCTGACTGAAGAAGCGTTGGTTGCGCAACTTGGCCAGCACCCAGCGCTCCACCAGCAGCACCGATTGCTCGACCTTGGCCTTGTCTCGCGGCTTGTACGGCCGCGCCGGGATCACGCTCGTCCCGTAGTGCGGGGCCATATCCTGGTAGGTGCGATTGATCCCCGGCTCATAGCGGTCGGGCTTGGTCACCCCGGCCTTGAGGTTGTCGCAGACGATGATCGCCGGGACCCCGCCCAGGAAGGCCAAGAGCCCCACGTGGCAGCCGATCCAGTCCGCCAAAGCCTTCGCTCGGCCGGGCCTCGGCATAGACGTAGCTGGAAGCGCCCATGGCCGCGACGAAGAGCTTCATCGCCCGGACCGCGCCGGTCGCCGGATCGATCAGGTCGATGGTGTCGTCGGCGTAGTCGACAAACACCTTCTCTCCGGCCGCATGGCTCTGGCGCATGGTGGGCGACAGACGGCCCTTCCAGATCTCATAGCGCTCGCAGAACCATGCGTAGCCGAAGCCGTCTGGGTGTTCGGCCCGGTATTCTTCCCACAGCAGCGAACGGGTCACCCCCTTCCTTCGAAGTTCCTGGTCGACATAAGCCCAGTTGGGTTCGGGACGCGGCGGGGCCGTCGGATTGGGCTGGCCAGGAAACAGCCGTCGTTCAAGGACCGTATCAGTCAGATCCTCCGGCAGCGGCCAGCCCAGCCCCGCCCCGCCACCCGGGCGCGCTGCAGATAGTCGCCAACAGCGCCCTTGCTGATCCCCAGCGCGGTCGCGATCAGCCGCGTGCTCAGGCCGTTCTCATTTCTCAGACGTAGTAGGTCGCGTATGCGGCGCATTGACAATCTCTCGGTCGGCATCAGTCTCCCCTGTTCAGAAAACAAGGGCTTCCTAGCCCGTTCAGACTGTCGGTCTTGCTTGCCTCAACCCCTCAGGTGCGGGGCGCCCACGATGCCGTGGAATACGCGTCTGCGGGCGAGCTTGGCGAAGTAGCCCTCCACGGCGTTCAGCCAGGAGCATGAGGTCGGGGTGAAGTGGAAGGTCCAGCGCGGATGGCGGCCCAGCCATGCGACCACCTTGGGGTGTTTGTGGGTGGCGTAGTTGTCGAGAATGGCGTGGACGGACTTGTCCGGCGGGACGGCGCGCTCGACGGCGTTGAGGAAACGGATCAACTCCTGATGCCGGTGGCGTGTCAAACGGCTTGCAAAAGTGACCCCCGATCGGCGTCCAAGATTACCCCCCTGGCGCAGGCGTTGGCAGTCGCCCGGCGGCGTAGCGCGGAGCCCTTGCGCAGCGCAGCGCGTAGCCGACGGGCGCACCCCTCACGGTTGGATTAGGATCGGTTCTTCAGCCGCCAGCTGTCGTTGCCGGTTTCGACGATGTCGCAGTGGTGGGTCAGGCGGTCGAGCAGCGCCGTGGTCATCTTGGCGTCGCCGATTACGCAGGGGCGACGAGAGCAGACGTGGCGAAAGCGCGAAGGCAAGTGCGCGATGCGGCTTTGGCATTTAAGAATTCCTCCCCCTGGTACTTCGATGCAGCGGGTGCGCAACATGGCCAACCTATGGTGCCGCACCATGCCAAAACCGTGACGCATCCGCGTCGTCTTCGTCACCCGACGCCGGCACGCAACTGACGCACGGCTCGGATACCCGAAGCAGGTTCGAGTGCCCCGCCTCGTCGATCCGCATGGAGGGCAGCGAGACGCCCCATCCAGCTTTATCGACGGTAAGCTCCGCAATGGCCTCACGCGCACTCGCGTCGAAGCGCTGGCCGGTACGGTCTTTAGCCCATCATACCGATCGCCTTCGGGCCCTCAGCGATCGGCTGGGTTCTGGCTCCGCCGGTGCGAACGGGTGTGGCGGGTGGCCGACACCCTGTTCAGCGTTCACTGGTTCTAGGACTGCCTCGATAGCGGCGAACAGCTTGTGTGCCTCGACCGGCTTGTTCACAAAGGCCTGCATCCCCGCAGCTCGGCATTGGTCGACGTGGTCGGCGGACGAAGACGCTGTCAGCGCAATAACAGGCGTATTCCGATTCATCCCGTTTGAGTTTCTTAGCCGCCGCACCGCTTCCAGGCCGCCCATTACCGGCATGTTCATATCCATCAGCACGACATCGAATTCGCTGGTAGCCAAGAGCGCCAACGCGGCCTGACCGTCCTGAGCGGTGACGACCTGGCTGCAGAAGGGCTGCAACATCAGGCCAAACGCTCGACGATTGATCTCATGATCGTCGACGATCAAGACTCTGAGATCCACGCTGGGCGTCACCGGTTGCTCGTAACCCTCCGGCTCGAAGGTCCCGTCGAGCCTTGCGAGCGGAAGCTTCAATGTGAAGGTAGTGCCTCCGCCAGCGTCGCTGACCACCGCCAAGTCCCCACCCATTAACTCCGCCAACTGCCGGCTGATGTTCAGACCAAGCCCGGTGCCGCCGTGAGTACGGGCCGTGCTCGCGTCCAGTTGCTCGAACGCGACAAAGAGGCGTTCGAGCTGATCGGGGGTCATTCCAGGTCCTGTATCAGTCACCTCGACCTGCAGGAGTTCCCCGTGCGCGTCCACGGGCGTTGTGACCCGCACCACAACCCCGCCATCGTCGGTGAACTTGATTGCATTCGAAAGCAGGTTGTTGAAGATCTGTCGAAGTCGGAAGGGGTCACCCCGAGCCCAGCCAAGTATGGGCCCGGCCTCCAGGCGGAGTGAAACGCCCTTCTTGTGCGCCTCGGCGGACCAGAATTGTAGGGTGTCTTCCACCAGTGCTTGAAGGTCGTAGGGAACCTCTTCAATCGTCAGGCGGCCCGCTTCAATCTTGGACATGTCCAGCAGGTCGTTGAGCAGGCTCCGCATCATACGGGCGGAGTCAAGGATGAGGCGCGCGCTTGAACGATCGCAAGCGTCGCGCGATCGACCCCCTACCTCGGTCGCGCCCGCCAGAATGGCGCTGAGTGGCGTGCGAAGTTCATGGCTGACCATCGCGACAAAAGCCGACTTCGCGGCGGTCGCGGCTTGCGCCAGCGCCTTGGCCTCACGCTCGGCCGCCAGGGTATTCTGATAGAGTCGCCAGGCCAACAATGCAGCTGTGACGTTCAACCCCGCCGTCACAGCCAAAGCCACAGCTTGACCCAGCGGCGCGCCGAGAGGCATGGCGAGGAGAGCGAGAATGATAAAGTAGCCGATCTGCGGCAGGAGGGCGGCAACGAACACCGGGCGGCAACCCACGCTGGTCAGAACCGCGTTCAAAATCGCGCCCGACACCCACAGCGCGCCGCAGGCGGCTCCCCAAGGTCCGCCGAAAACGGCCGCGACGATGCCAACCGAACCGAAAATCACTCCATTGACCGCCACAACCGCCAGGGCTGCGGCCCGCCAGCGCGCGCCCTCCATCCGTCGCTCAATCAGTGCGCGGGGAAAGACCCAGACCTCAAGCGCTTGCAACAGGAAGTAGCCGAGCACCCCCGCCACCGCGGCCACGAAGGAACCTGTAAACACGGCGTAGATTGGGGCGACAATCGCTGGCAAAAGCAGACGCATGGCGATCTGTCGTCGGCGAGTCGAAATGACTGCGGCGAACTGTTGATCACTCTCCGGCGGAGCCTTGGACATCACTCTGTCGCCTCTTACGATTTCGTTGCACACGATCTTACATGCACGTTATCTATACTTGGTTAAACTGCGCCGGGTATTGCGGACTTTGCCAGGCAAAAGCCGCAATTCTCCTGCCGTGGCGCAAAAGACGGGCGATCCCAAAACCGGCACCCGGGATTTGACCTGGAAATGACGGCGCGACGCTGGCCGCGGTGGGGCGCTATCACCGAGGAATCCTGGATGGCACGCTTGAGAACGGTTGCCTCCCTTAGATGTGCTCATCGACCTCGGGCGGGCCTTTGCCGAGGGGCGAAAGCCAAGCCCGACGTGATCAGAGTTTGGCTGGACCGGAGCACGGGAGTCGGCTTGAATTCATGGCCCAACTACCTGCAGGCGCTCGATCATTTCCAGCGGGCCGCCGAGGAAATCCTGATGGAGGGAAAGCGGCAGTGGATTGTCCCGGAATGCCCGAATATCAAAGCCGCCGCTGGCACCTGTCTAAGTAGCAGTCGCGTGAAGCCTGGCCGCCATTCCGGAGACGGCCGAGATGATTAGCTTGCTTGCCTGTGCATCTAACAGGCTGTTGAAAAAGCCGGGTACCGGGGGTGAACTTGGCTCAATCGGCGCAATTTCACCTCAACCCGCGAAGCGCTATCGATGAAATCATTAGCATTTCTTCCGGTCCATTGGACAGCTGTCTCGCTGAAAGCGAGCCAAAAATGCGGTTCAATATCCTGCTAGGGCGAGTTTCGGCCGACTTTGGCGGGCTGTCCGGAATCCAGCCGATCGAGAAAGCCCACCACGGCGTCGAGGAAGGCGTCATTGCGATCCCCCGCGACCATGTGAGAAGCGCCAGCGACATCGGTGAACTGGGCGTTCGTCAATTTTGCGACGAAATCTTCGGCGGCTTGCCGCGTCACCAATTCGCTCAGCCGACCACGAATGAGGTGCACTGGCAGGGTTAGACTGGCCAGTCCGGCGTCGAACGCCTGCGCATCTCGCCTCGACCGTTCCCGGTTCGCGCTTGCGACGAAGCTGGGATCCCAATGCCAGCGATATCGACCATCGCCGCCGCACCGAAGGTTCTTCGCCAATCCGGAAAGGTCCGAAGGCCTTGTGCGGTGGGGCAAATAGGAGCTGATCACATCGGCCGCCTCCTCAAGGCTAGCGAAACCTTCGCCGATATGGGCGCTCATGAAGCCCATGACTTTAGCGGCGCCGTCCATGTCCATGTTGGGCACAATGTCCACCAGGGTTATGGAGCTGAAGCTCCGAGGCGCGATCTCGGCTTCAGCGAGCAATCCCGCGAGCCCGCCGAGCGACGCGCCGATCAGCGCCGGACGTCCGCCCATCTCGTTGGCGACGGTTGCGAGGTCGCCCGCAAACCGTTCCATCTGGTAGTCGCCCGTCGGCGACCAACCGCTGTCGCCGTGGCCGCGCAGGTCCAGGGCGACGGCTTCCCAGCCGCGATCCGCCAGCGCCGCCGCGGTCTTGGCCCAGGCGTGCCGAGTCTGGCCGCCCCCGTGCGCCAGCAGCACGCCGCCGCGGATCGGCGCGCCGTAGCGGTCGGCGACGAGGTCGAGGCCGTCGGCCGTTCTGAAGACGGTACGGTGCGGTTCAGTCATCGATAATCCTCTTACGGGAACAGCCTGCCGGCGCCGACGACCGATCCTGCCAATCGGCCTTTTCCGCCGCGGACCGCCGCAACGTTCGCTTCAGGCTTTCCTTCATCCGGAAAGTCAGCGTAGCATGAAGATGTCATAACAAAACACATATGTGTCGGAGAAAGCATGAGCGACGTCGTTACGTTCGAGCGGAAGGACCATGTCGCGCTCATCACCCTCAACCGGCCTGAGGCCAGAAACGCCATCTCCCCGGAGATGCTGGTTCGACTGGCCGACACCTGGACCGCAGTGCGTGACGACCCCGACATCCGCGTCGCGGTGGTCACCGGCGCCGGTGATAAGGCTTTCTGTTCTGGAGCCGATCTTGGACGGTTCATTCCGTTGATGAGTCGCGCGCGGCCAGCCGAAGACGAGTGGGATCGACGCCTGCTGGCGGACGGGGAGATGCTGGGCCGAGGGCTTCTTCGGACCTTCGACGTGGTCAAGCCGGTGATTGCGGCGATCAACGGTCACGCGATCGCCGGGGGCATGGAGCTGGCGCAGGGGACGGACCTGCGGGTCGCGTCCGAATCCGCCAAGTTTGGGGTGCAGGAAGTCAAGTGGGCGATCTTCCCAGGAGGCGGTTCGACGGTGAGACTGCCCCGACAAATACCCTATGCCCGGGCCATGGAGCTGCTGCTCACCGGCGATCTCATTACCGCCGCTGAAGCGCTCGAGTTGGGGTTCCTCAATCGCGTGGTCCCCCAGGCCGACGTGCTGCCCACAGCCCTTGATCTGGCTGAGCGCATCGCCGCCAACGGGCCGATTGCGGTACAGGCCATCCGCCGGTCGGCGCGAGCTTGCCTGGGCCGACCGGAAGCTGAAGCCATGCAGATCGAATCCGAAATGGCTGCCCCTGTCTTCCGAACCGAGGACGCCCGGGAGGGGCCACTCGCCTTCATGCAGAAACGCAAGCCTGTCTTCCAGGGTCGCTGACCCAAGGTCGGCTCAGCGACCCTCATCATCAGAGACAAGGAACACTGTCATGGCTTTGCACAGCCGCATCTGCGAGATTTTCGGTATCCGCTATCCCATCGTCCTCGCCGGAATGGGCGGGGCCAGTGTTCCCCGCCTGGCAGCGGCGGTCTCCAATGCCGGAGGGCTAGGAATCCTTGGCGCCGCAGCCTGCTCGCCCGAGGAACTTCGCGCGTGGATCCGCGAAGTGCGATCGCTCACCGACAAGCCCTTCGGCGTCGACACATTGCTGCCGGCCTCGGTCCGCCGCGAGGTGGTCGACGCGGCGGCAGGCTCCGGCGAGGGCGGCAAGCCGTCGCCCATGGATCTGCTTGGCGACTATCAGGCGTTTGCAGCCGACTTCATGCGCCAGGAAGGCCTGCAAAAGGTCGTCCGTCCGCGCGAGGACACCAACGCCGAAGCTCGGGGCGGCCCCGCGTTCTTCTCAAAGGAGTTCTTCGAGGCGCAAATGGAGGTGGTGATCGAGGAAAAGGTGCCGGTCTACGCCGCGGGCCTGGGAAACCCCGGCCCCTGGATGGAGCGACTGCGGGAGAACGGTACAAAGATCATGGCCGTCATCGGGTCTGTGAAGCACGCACTGCAGGTCGCCGCGTCTGGCATCGACGTGGTGGTCGCTCAGGGACATGACGGGGGCGGACACAATTCGCCGATCGGCACCATGGCGCTTATCCCCCAGGTCGTCGACGCCATGGCGGGGCGCATCCCGGTGCTCGGGGCCGGCGGTATTGCCGACGGCCGCGGCGTAGCCGCCGCGATGATGCTGGGGGCTGAAGGCGCCTGGGTGGGCACCGCTTTCCTGGCGACGGAGGAAGCCGGCATTCAGCAATTCCAGAAGGAGGTTCTGGTCGAGTACGGCGATGGCGACACGGTAGTGTCAAAATCCGTCACCGGAAAGCCGGCCAGGATCATCCGCAATAAGTGGGCGCAGGCCTGGGTGGACGCGGAGAAGTCGCCGCTGCCCATGCCCTTCCAGTCGATCATCGCCGGGCCCGTGCTCGCGGCGGCGACCCTGGATCAGCGCAAGGATATCGCACCTGGGTTTGCCGGCCAGGGCATGGGGCTCATCAAGGCGATTCGCCCCGCCCGGGACGTCCTGGAAGACCTCGTCAGCGGCGCCGAGACCGCGCTCGCTCGCGCCGACCGTTTTCGCTAAGCCGTGAAAGGAAATGCAATGATCCCGCGTAGAATGCCCGAGTTTCACGCCGAGATGGTCGAAGCCTTCATGGCTTCGAGCAATCGGATGACCGGCCTCCCCGAGTTCCTGGGCCTGCGGATCGTGGCCATGGAACCGGGCGGCCTCACGGCGGAGATGGATGTCGACCCAAAGCTGCTGACGGGCTTCGGCAACATGCATGGCGGCGTCCTGTCTGCCGCCTGCGATCACGTGCTGGGATGCGTCTGCTACCCCCATATGGAGAAGGGCCAGTGGGCGGCCACGACCGAGTTCAAGATCAACCTGCTCGCCCCGGTCAGCCGCGGGACGGTCACGGCGCATGCGGAAATCATCTCCATGAGCAAACAGACCGCGGTCGTCAGGATCGAGATGGAAAACGAGGGCCGGCTCTGCTGCTCGGCGCAGGGCACCGTCCTAATCCAGAACCCCAGACCCGCCTGACGACAGCCCGACGCTCAGGCGGTCTTGTGGGCCGCGCCCGGGCTTCCGAGCACGTCGCCCATGATTTTGAGCAGCTCGGCGCGGCGACCCCGGAACAGGTCCTTTGGGGCGGCCAGGCCAAGGGCCAGCGGACGTGCGGGCGGACTGACCGAGAGGGGGATGGCCAGCATCGCGGCGTTGTCGTTGACCAGGCCGGCATGGAAGGCGTGTCCTCGGGCAGCGACCTGGGCAACGTCTCTGGCGACCTCCTCGGCGGCCGGCGGCGCTTCATCGCCGTCCCACACCGCCAGGCCTTCGGCGATCAGCCGGGCCCTGCGATCAGGAGGGGCCATGGCCAGGAGCACGCGGCCCAGGGTCGAGCGAGCAAGGCATCGCCGCGTACCCGCCTTGAGGTGGTAGCGGATCGGCGTCGCGCCCTCGATCACGCGGACATACTGGCAGTAGCCGCCGCTCGCCGCACCCAGCACCACGGTCATCTGAGTTTGCTCTGCGATGTCACGCATCTGCTGCTGAATGCGCCGGAGCGGGAGGATTTCGTCGCCAACCCAGTGACCGAGCAGGGAGACCCGGATGGACGGAAAGAATGTCTTGTCGTCGGAGGAAAACTCCAGGTAGCCGAGATCGGCAAGGCTGCGGAGTAGCGCCGCGGTGCTGGAATGTGGATAGCCTAGCGCCAAGGCCACGTCCTGGATATGCGCAGGCCTGCGGACTTCGTCGAAGTATTCAAAAATTTCCAGGGTCCGGGCGGCGGACTTAACGACGGACTGATCAGGTTTTGGCATGCATTCGAATCCTTGGGGCCGCTCAGATCGTGAGCGCCGCCCGGGTTCCCTCCTCGATGGCCCGCACCGCATCCAGACCAGCAGCGTCTCGCGCGCCGCCGACCAGCGAATATGGAACCCGCCCAGCCGCCAGCGCCGGGGCGATTCCGGCTTGCGGCTCCTGGCCGATGCATAACACGAACGTGTCGGCCACGACCAATCGAGGGATGCCGCCCACTGTGATATGCAGGCCCTCCAACGAGAGATGTCCATAGACGACATCCCCGGTCATGGCGACACCGCGGCGCGCCACCTCCTGGACGTTGGCCCAACCGCGCGTCTTGCTCAGGCCCGCGCCGAATGCTGATCCCGGCTTTCGCTGGAAGATCGTGACCCGTCGGGCCGCCGGCCAGGACGTCGGCGGCCGCTGCAGGGCGCCGCGCTCGGTAAAGGCCGTGTCGATCCCCCAATCCCGGGAGAACCCCTCAATGTCGGGCTCCGTGGGATCGCCCGCGCCAGTCGGATGCGCCAGCAGTTGAGCCACGTCGAAGCCAATGCCGCCCGCGCCCAGGATCGCCACCGTGTCGCCCGCTCGTTCGGGCATTTCGATGGCCTGCGCATAGGTGAGCACACGAGGGTCGTCCACCCCGACCGAGTCCAGGGCTCGCGGCTCCACGCCGGTGGCCAGGATCACATGATCGTAGGCGGCGGCGAGAAGCTCCTGCGCGCGGGCAAGCGTTCCCAACCGCACTTCGACCCCGAGCTCGGACAGCCGCGCGCCGTAATATGCGATGGTTTCGGCATAGTCCTCCTTGCCCGGAATCCGCCGCGCGAGATTGAACTGCCCGCCGATCCGCTCTGACATCTCGAACAGGGTGACCCTGTGGCCCCGCTCCGCGCTCGTCACCGCCGCGGCCAGGCCCGCGGGCCCCGCGCCAACGACCGCGACACGCTTGGGTTCGATCGGCCCCGCGACATCGCCGAATTCGGCCTCGCGGCAGGCGGCGGGATTGACCATGCAGGTCGTGAGCTGGCCGGTGAAAGCGTTGTCCAGGCAGGCCTGATTGCAGCCAATGCACACATTGATCGCGGCGCGTCGCCCGGCCCGGGCCTTGGCGACGAAGTCGGGATCGGACAGGAAGGGCCGTGCCATTGAAACCATGTCGGCGTTGCCGTCGGCGATGAGGCGGTCGGCAAGCTCCGGGGTGTTGATCCGGTTCGACGCCACGACCGGCAAGTTGAGATGGGACCTGAGCCGTGCCGCGGCCCACGCGAAAGCTCCGCGGGGCACCATGTGGGCGATGGTGGGGATCCGCGCCTCGTGCCAGCCGATCCCCGTATTGACCAGGTTCGCGCCGGCGGCCGCGACCGTCTTGGCCTGATCGACCACCTCGTCGAAGGTGCTGCCGCCCTCCACAAGATCGAGCAACGACTGCCGGTAGACGAGAATGAACTCCTCACCGCAACGAGCGCGGACCGCCCGGACGATCTCGGCAGGCAGCCGCTGGCGATTGGCTGCAGAGCCCCCCCAGCGATCAGTGCGCTGATTGGTCCGCGGCGCCAGGAACTGGTTCAGCAAGTAACCTTCCGAACCCATGATCTCCACCCCGTCGTAGCCAGCCTCCTTGGCAAGCATCGCGGCGTTCGCGAAGTCCTCGATCGTAAGGAGAATCTCGTCCTCGGTCAGCTCGCGCGGCGTCAGCGGGTTAATTCTCGAGGCGATCGGTGACGGGGCGACGAGGCCGTCGTGACGCGCATAGCGGCCGGCGTGGAGGAGTTGCAGCACGATGAGCCCGCGGGACTGGCGCACAGCGGTCGTGATCCGGGCGTGTCCTGCCACGACGGCTTCGCGCATCACCGCGCCGTTCCGGCCCAGCCGGCCAGCCTCATTGGGCGATACGCCACCGGTTACGATCAGACCCGCGCCGCCTTGCGCCCGTCGGGAGAAGAACCGAGCCTGCCGATCGTATCCATCCGGCGCCTCTTCAAGGCCGGTGTGCATCGAGCCCATCAGCGTGCGGTTCGGGAGCGTCACGAACCCCAGGTTCAGCGGTGACAGCAGGTGAGGATAGGGCGACATGTCGATGCCTATGCTGGGACTGCGAATTTCGCCCTGGCTTGAGACAGGACGATACGGCCGTCTGCGGTTTCGCCCTGCACGATGGCCTCGCCGTCGCCTGTGCGCCAGATCTTGGTGACGATAGTGTCCCCATACAGCACCCGGTCAGCGAACCGGCCCTGGAAGGAATGGAAGGCGCCCGGATCGTCGGCGCATAGCTCTCGCAGGATGGCGCGACCCACAATGCCGTAGGTGCACAGCCCGTGCATGAAGGGCGCGTCGAACCCGCCCATCCTAGCGAACGCCGGGTCGATATGGATGGGGTTGCGATCGCCCGACAGCCGGTAGATCGCGCCTTGTTCGGGACGGGTCTGGAAGCTGGCCGTAATATCCGGGGCCCGGTCGGGCGCGGCGCTATCTCCGCCCGAGGGACCGCGCTCGCCGCCGAAACCGCCCGCGCCGCGGACGAACAGCGTGGCGTGGGTCCGGAAAAGGTCGCCGTCGGCGTCGCGGGCCACGCCCTCGACGCCCAGAACGGCAGCCTTTCCCTTGTCCCAGACCTCGGTGATGCGACCGCTCACCTCGACGCTGGCTTCGGGGGGGAGGGGCCGGAACAGCTCGATGGACTGTTCGCCATGAAGCAGCATCTCCAGACGCATGTCGACGGTGCGCATCAGACCCCCCAAGGCGCCGCCGCCCGGGATCACGGCATAGGTCGGCAGAACCTTCGGGCCGCGGCCTTCATAGATGAAGTCCAGGTCTTCCGCCGGCCGCCCGCCGACGCCCAGGGCGTAGAGCATGGTGTCCTTGGAGGTCCAGGTCTGGGTGGTGGCGGGGAGCTCCAACCCGACGAGATCGGACGAAATCGGTATGCGTGTCATGGAAACTCCGGCTCTATGGGGTGGGACACTCAGGTTCGTGGCGCTTGGCCATCCGGCGGCCAGGCCTCGACACCGTTTTCCAGCGGAATGCGCAGGCTCTTCAGGAGCTGGGAGAACATGGTCCAGTTGCCGATCGCAACCACCAGCTCAATGCGCTCGGCGTCCGTCGCCAGGTGGAGGCAGCAGGCTTCCCAGGCGGCGTCCGAGATCATGCCCTGATCGAGCGTGTCGTCGGTGGCCTGCAGCACAGCCCTGTCGGCCTCCGACAGGTTCGCGGCTCCCCGCCAGTCACGGGAAGCCGCCAGGTCGGCCTCGGGAATGTCGAGCCCGCGGGCCACCCGCCAGTGCTGGGTCCACTCATAGGCGGAGCCGGTCCTCCAGCCGATCCGCATGATGATCAGTTCGCGCAGGCGGGCGTCGAGCTTGTTGCCTCGAAAGAGGAGGGTAGTGAGCGTGGAGGCAAGCTCGCCCGCCACCGCGGGATGCCGCAGGAGGACGCGAAACACGCTGAGCGGCGCCATCTGTTCAGAAATCCCCGCCGACCCGGCCGCGTTCGCCGCCTCTTCCAGACTCAGAAGGTCGATCCTCGGGGCGTCGGCGGTCATTGGGTTCATTCCATTGGGAAGGGCTGAGGGCGTGAGCCTGCGGAAGCTGATCGAAGGTCCTTGCCTAGATGGGGATATAACAGATATACGTTTTCCGCCACATATATGTGTTATGATTTGTTGCTGCGCAGCTGGAGGCGAAGCTCGTGATTCCCGCCAAGACCTTTGCGATGGTTCAGACGGCGCCGCGCACGCTTGAAATGCGTGACTTGCCGATCCCCGATATCGAAGCCGACAGCGCGATTCTGAGGATCGAGGCCTGCGGGATCTGTGGCAGCGACTATGAGCAATTCGAGGGGGTTCTGAAAACGCCGATGCCGGTGATCCCCGGGCACGAGCCCGTAGGGATCATCGAGGCGATCGGTGACAAGGCCGCGCGCCGCTGGGGCGTCGATGTCGGCGATCGGGTCGCCGTCGAGACCATGCTGTCTTGTCATAGCTGTGACACCTGCTTGGGCGGCCGCTACCACCTCTGCGCCGACCGGCAGATTTATTCCTACATTCCGCTATCGAACATGCCGGGGCTCTGGGGCGCCTATGCCCAGTACATGTACCTCGCCCCCAACACGATCGTTCACAAGATGGACAAGACCTTGCCGCCCGAGCTCGCGGTGATGTTCAACCCGCTGGGGGCCGGGTTCCGCTGGGCGGTGGAGATCCCTCAGACCCAGGTCGGCGACACTATCGTCATCCTGGGACCGGGCCAGCGCGGTCTGGCCAGCGTCATCGCCGCGCGGCAGGCGGGTGCTGGGAAGATCATCGTGACGGGCATGGCCGCCGACGCCCGCAAGCTCGACCTCGCCCGGATCTTCGGGGCGCACCATACGATCGATGTCCAGAACGAGAACGCCATCGAACGCATCAAGGAACTCACCGGCGGGCGTGGCGCCGATGTCGTCGTGGAGGTGACCTCCTACGCCACCGACCCGGTGCGCGAAGCCCTCAGCTATGTGCGTCCCGGCGGTACGATCGTCCTGGCGGGGGTGAAGGGCTTCAAGCCAATACCGGACTTTGTCTCAGACCTGATCGTCTTCAAGGAGATCACCATCAAGGGGGCGATCGGCGTGACCTCGTCGGGATACCGAAAGGCCATCGACCTGATCGAGGCACGGTCGCTGCCACTTGAGCTGATGCACACTCACGACTTCGAGTTGAAGGACGCCGAACTGGCCATCCGGACGCTGGCGCGTCAGGTGACCGGAGATGAGTCCATCCACTCGTGCCTGATCCCGCCCACCTAGAACGACAGTATTCAGGTCGTAACGCTTCGCCGATGTTCGAAAGACAGGAAAGAGCCGTGAGTTTCAGCGACAAGGCCGCCATCGTTGGCATCGGCGAGACCGAATACGTCAAAGGCTCGGAACGCACCGCCGTGGACCTGATGCTGGAGGCGGCCCGCAAGGCCATCGCCGACGCGGGGCTCAAGCCCTCGCAGATTGACGGGATGGTGCCGCCTCCGATCTACACGTCGTCCGAGGAGCTTGCCGCCAACCTTGGTGTCGATGTGCTGCGGTACGCCTCCACCGTACATATGGGCGGAGCTAGCCCCACCACAGCGCTGCAGAACGCCGCAACAGCCGTTGCTGCCGGCGTCGCCGACAACGTCCTCGTGGTGCTGGGGTGGAATGGCTACTCCGCGCTTCGTCCAAAGCCGGGCCGGCCGCCGCAGCGGGCCATGAACATGAACACGCTGACCCGCACCATCCAGGGTTTCTACATGCCCTACGGCGTGATGATGCCGGCACAAATGTATTCCTGGATCGCGATGCGCCACAAGCACCTCTACGGGGTGCCCGACGAGGCGATGGGCGAGGTGGCCTTGGCCTGCCGTGCGCACGCCCAGCTCAACCCACGGGCCGTGACCTATGGCCAACCTCTGGACATGGACGCCTACCTGGGCGCGCGGTGGATTTCCGAGCCCTTCCGCCTGTACGACTGCTGCCTCGAGACGGATGGCGCCTGCGCGGTTGTGGTCACCAGCGCCGAGCGGGCGCGCGACATGCCGCACCGGCCCGTGCTGATCGCCGGCGCAGCGGAAGGCCACCCCTATCCGGCAGATGACATTCCCTCCCGGCCCGACATGCTCAAGATCGGCCTGTCCTACGCCGCGCCCCGAGCCTTCGAGATGGCCGGCGTCACCGCCAGCGACATGGACTTCCTGCAGGTCTACGACTGCTTCACCTATGTCGTGCTGCTGCAGCTGGAAGCGCTGGGGTTCAGCGCGCCCGGCGGCATCTACGACTTTGTGAAAGACGGCCAGATCCAGCTCGGCGGTCGCTATCCCCTGAACACCCATGGCGGTCTGCTTAGCGAAGCCCACGTCTGGGGACTCAATCATGTGCTGGAAGCCGTGCGCCAACTTCGCGGCGACGCCGGTGCGCGACAGGTGCCGGGGGCCAGTATCGGCCTGGTCACCGGATGGGGCGATCTCGGTGACGGCAGTCTGGCGATCTTGAGGAACTGACACCCATGCAACCTCCCACCGTTCCCGCGCCGCTTCCCAGGACCCAGGATCCCATGGACGAGGCCTTCTGGCAGCAATGCCAGGATGGGCGGCTGCGATTCCAGCGTTGTTCGGACTGCGGCGCCTGGCGGTTCCTCCCGCGCTACATGTGCGCGCGATGCGGGTCTCCAGATTTCGCCTGGACGCCCGTCCGCGGGACCGGCAGTCTCTATTCGTGGACCGTCACCCATCAGGCGCTTCATCCCGCCTTCGCCACGGAAATCCCTTATGTCGCAGCGCTGGTTGAGCTCGACGAAGGCGTGCGGATGGCGAGCCGGTTGCTGAACTGCGACCGCAACACACTGAACCTGGGCATCCCCGTCGAACTGGTCTTCCGAGAGCTTGGAGACGGCTTCCGCCTGCCTTGCTTCCAGCCATCCGAACAGGTCGCGCCATGAGCTGCGCCCCGCTAAAGCGCCACGATCCTCTCGAAAGGACAGGCTGATGGATCTCACCTACAGCGCCGAACACCAGGCTTTTCGGCGCGAAGCGCTCGACTTCCTTGAGGCCCACCGCCATGCCGCCCCCAAGGGCGGCGGGGCTGCGCAGCGGCCCTCAGCAGAAGCGGTAGCCTGGCAGAAACTGTTGATCGCCCATGGTTACGCCGCGCGGACCATCCCGAAGGAATATGGAGGGTATGGGGCCGCGCCGGACATCCTGAAGTCCCGCATCATCGGCGAGGAATTCGCCCGTGCCGGCGTCCCACCGGGGCTACAGAGCCAGGGCATTTCGATGCTGGTTCCGACGCTGTTGGAACTGGGGACGGAAGATCAGAAGCGCCAGTGGATCGGGCCGACGATCCACGGCGAGGTTATCTGGTGTCAGGGATACTCCGAGCCGGGCTCGGGGTCCGACCTCGCCAGCCTTCAGACGCGCGCAACGGAGGATGGCGACGACTTCGTCATTAATGGCCAGAAGATCTGGACCAGCACGGCCCGCGAGGCTGACATGATTTTCTGCCTCGTGCGCACCGAGCCGGACAAGGGAAAGCACGACGGAATCAGCTATCTGATCTTTTCGATGAAAACGCCGGGGATCGAGGTTCGCCCCCTGGTGACCATGACCGGGCACGCCGAGTTCAACGAGACCTTCTTCACCGACGTGCGCGTCCCGAAGTCCCAGATCGTGGGAAAGCGCGGGCAGGGCTGGTTCGTCGCCAACGCCACCCTCAAGCACGAACGCGGAATGCTGGGGGACCCGGGCCAGCTCGAAAGCCGCTTCCTTGCCTTGGCGGAGCTGATGCGGACTGAGACAGCCGGCGATGGCCGGATCATGGACAACCCGATCCTGCGAGATCGTCTGCTGCGGCTGCAGGCGGAACTCGCGGCGATGAAATTCAATGGGCTTCGCGTGCTGAGCGCCTCGGCGAACGGCGGCGAAGCGGGGCTCGCGCGGCTGATCGTCAAGCTACAGTCCTGCGAGCTGGCCCACCAGATATCGGCGCTGGCGATCGACGCCCTTGGCGAGCTCGGCGTGCTCTACGACGGCAGCCCGCACCTGCGCTCCCACGGCAGCTGGCAGCAGGCCTACATGTTCCAGCTTGGCCTGATCATCGGCGGGGGCACCGCGCAGATCCAGAAGAACATCATCGCCGAACGGGGGCTCGGCATGCCGCGTGAGCCGAAGCCCACCACGGAAGGGAGCCGCTCCTAATGGAATTCGGTCTTTCGAGCGAGCAGCGCATGCTGCAGGACGCCGTGGCCCGTTATCTCGCGGAGCAATCCCCGCTGCGCCATGTGCGAGATATCGCCGCCGCCGCGAAGCCCTGCAGCCCCGATGTCGCGGCGGGCCTGGCGGATCTCGGCGTGCCGGGGGTTATCATCCCCGCGGAATTCGGCGGGATGGGCCTTGGCCTGCTGGAAGCGGCGCTGGTGGCCGAAACGCTCGGCTTCAGCGTCGCGCCGGCGCATTTCGCGGGCGCGCATGTGATGGCGCCGCTGGCGATCCTGCTCGGCGGGTCGGACAGCCAACAGCAGGCGTGGCTGCCGCAGCTGGCGACCGGGGCGGCGAGGGCGGCCGTCGCAGTCAGCCAAGCCGTGGAGGTCCGGGACGGGGTCGGGGTTGTCGCCAGGGACGGGTGGCTGGACGGGACAGCATTGTTCGTGCTCGACGCTGCGGACGCCGACCTGTTCGTGGTGGCGGACACCACCGGCGCATTGCACCTGGTCGCAGCCGACGCGCCCGGTCTCACGCAGATTCCGCTGACGACCATCGACAAGACCCGCTCAGTCGGCGAACTCCGGATGACGGGCGTCAAGGCCGATCCGTTGCCCGGCGGCGGCGGCCGGACCACCCGCCGTATCATCGACGCGGGGCGCATTATGCTGGCCGCCGACATCCTGGGCGCCGGCACGGCTATGATCGAACAGGCCGTGGCCTACGCTGGCACGCGCGTGCAGTTTGGCCGGCCGATTGGGTCCTTCCAGGCGGTCAAGCACATGTGCGCCGAGATGGCGGCGGCCCTTGAGCCCTGCCGCTCGCTGGTCTGGTATGCGGCGCACGCCTTTGACCATGCACCTGACGAATCGACCCTGATGGCCTGCCACGCAAAATCACACCTCTCCGAGGTCGGCCGGTTCGTCGCGCGGACCTCCACCGAAGTGCACGGCGGCATGGGCTTCACCGACCTCGCCGGGCTCCACTACTGGTTCAAGCGCATCGGTCTGGATCGCCAGCTGCTCGGAGGGCCGGAGCTCGTCCGCAACGAGGCCGCCCGCGTTCAGGGCTGGATCGCCGCTTAGGAAGCATGCCCATGACCTGGAATTTCGGCGATATCCTCGACGCCCTCCCGAAGGCCCTCCCGGCGGACGCGCCGGCCTTCATTCACGGGGATCGAACGATCACCTGGGGGGAGACGTCGCGTCGGTCGAACAATCTGGCGCGCGCGATCCTAGCCCGGGGCGCGAAGCCGGGCGACAAAGTGGCGTTCTATATGCGCAACCGCCCAGAGTACGGCGAGGCCCTGGCCGCCTGTTTCAAGGGCCGCCTGACGCACGTAAACGTCAACTACCGCTACAAGCCCAACGAGGTGTTCTACATCTTCGACGACTCGGATGCGCAGACCGTCATCTATGGCTCCGAGTTTCGCGACACAATCCTCCAGCTGAAGGATCGGCTGTCCAAGGTCGCCACGTTCATTGAGATCGGCGACGACGATCCGCCGGCGCCTTTCTCGGAGCGATATGAAGACCTGGCCGCGACCGGCGAGGGCGCGCCCTTGGGGATCGAGCGGTCTCCAGACGACCTTCTGTTCATCTATACCGGCGGTACGACGGGCATGCCCAAGGGGGTCATGTGGCGCCATGAGGACATGCGTGAGGCCCAGCTCGACGCGGTGCGGCGGCTCGGGCCCGCGCCGGAAACCCTCGACGCGCATCTCGACTTCGTTCGCGCCGCCGGTCCCGGAAGCCGAACCCTTCCAGCCTGCCCGATGATGCACGGAACCGGTCTCATCACCGCGATCGGATGCATGGTGAACGGCGGCTGCGTGGTCACCCTTCAGAACGCCTCGTTCGAGGCCGACGAACTTTGGTCGGTCGTCGCGCGCCACCGCGTGCAGTCCATCGCCCTGGTAGGCGACGCATTCGCCAAGCCGATGCTGAAGGCGCTGGACGAGCAACGCGGGCGTTACGACACCTCGAGCCTGGTCTCGATCGTTTCCTCGGGCGTGATGTGGAGCCGTGAGGTCAAGTCCGGGCTGTTGGGGCACATTCCGCAGGTGGTGCTGATGGACTCCTTCGGTGCGTCAGAGGCGCTCGGCTTCGGCTCTTCGGCCATGACCAAGGACGGTGAGGTTAAGACCGCGACGTTCCAGATCGGCGCCCGGTGCAAGGTCTTCGATGAGGAAGAAAACCTTGTCGAACCCGGCAGCGGAATGGCCGGGATCATCGCCATCGGCGGCCCTATTCCTCTGGGCTATTACAAGGATCCGGAAAAGACCGCCAAGACCTTTCGCACCATCGCCGGCCAGCGCTACTCGATCCCAGGAGACTGGTGCACAGTGGAGGCCGACGGGGCCATGACGCTGCTGGGACGGGGCAGCGCCTGTATCAACACCGCCGGTGAGAAGGTCTATCCCGAGGAGGTCGAGGAGGCGCTGAAGACCCACCCGGATATCGAGGACGCGCTCGTGGTCGGCGTGCCCGACGACAAGTGGGGCCAAGCCGTCACCGGCGTGGTGGTGCTGGCGAGCGGCGTGACGTTCGACGAGGATGATGTACGTCGGCACGTGCGCGCCAGCCTGGCTGGCTACAAGACCCCCAAGCATATCCTGCTGACCCAGGTTCCGTTGCGGGCTTCGAACGGCAAAGCGGACTACAAGACGGTCACCGAGTTCGCGCGACGAGATTTGGGACTGGCCTGAAATTATGAAGACTCAACCCACTGTTCCGCCCGAAATTCACGCCGCCGAAGAGGTCGATGTCGTTGTGGTCGGGGCGGGCTTCACCGGCCTCTACCAACTCCACCGCCTTCGCCAACTGGGGTTCTCGGTGCGGCTGCTTGAGGCCGGCGCCGATCTCGGTGGCATCTGGTACTGGAACTGCTACCCCGGCGCTCGTGTGGACACCCACGTCCCGATGTACGAGTTCTCCAGCGAGGATCTCTGGCGCGACTGGACCTGGACCGAGCGATTCCCAGCCTGGGACGAACTGCGTCGCTATTTCCATTACGTCGATCAGAAGCTCGATCTGAGCCGCGACATCCGATTCAACACCCGAGTCGAAGGCGCAGAGTTCGACCGCGACCGCAACCAGTGGGTGGTCAGCATCCTGGACGGCGGAGCCGTGCGCGCAAGATTCCTGGTGCTCTGCACGGGATTCGCCGCCAAGCCCTATATTCCGGACATCGCGGGGCTGGAGCGGTTCGAAGGCGTCAAACATCACACCGCGTGGTGGCCGCAGGACGGCCTCGACATGACGGACAAGCGCGTCGGCGTGATCGGCACCGGCGCCAGCGGCGTGCAGGTCGTGCAGGAGGCCGCTCGCGTGGCCGCTCAGCTGACCGTCTTTCAGCGTACGCCGATCCTTGCCCTGGCCATGCAACAGTGCAGCCTGGACGAGGCAACCCAGCGCGACATGAAGAGGGATTACCCCGCGCGGTTCGCGCGCCGGCGCGAGAGCTTCGGCGGCTTCGATTTCCACGCCAGCGGCAAGTCCGCGCTTGAGGTCTCTCCGGAGGAGCGCGCAGCCATCTATGAGGCAAGCTGGGCGGCGGGCGGATTCAGCTTCTGGGCCTCGACCTTTTATGACGTGATGACGAACCTGCAGGCCAATCGCACCGCCTATGACTTCTGGCGAGAAAAGGTCCAGGCGCGCATCCGGGATCCAAAGCTCGCGGAGCAGTTGGCCCCAAAGGAGCCGCCGCACCCCTTCGGCGTCAAGCGCCCGTCCCTGGAGCAGACCTATTACGACGTGTTCAACCAGGACAACGTGCGCCTGGTGAATCTGAAGGCCACCCCGATCCTGGAGATCACCCCAAGTGGCGTGAGGACCGCGGAAGGGGATTGTGAACTCGACATCCTTGTCCTGGCCACGGGCTTCGATGCGGTCACCGGCGGCCTGACGCAAATCGACATCCGTGGCGTCGAGGGGCTTACGCTCAAGGAGAAGTGGGCCAAGGGCGCGCGAACTCACCTGGGCATGGCCAGCGCTGGCTTTCCCAACCTGCTGTTTCTCTACGGGCCGCAGAGCCCCTCGGGGTTCTGCAATGGCCCGACCTGCGCCGAACTGCAGGGCGACTGGGTGGTCGAATTCCTGGGACGCATGCGCGACGCGGGCGTTAGCCGGTTCGAGGCGACCACCGCCGCCGAACAGACCTGGAAGGACCATGTCGAGGTAGTTGGCGCCATGACGCTCTTTCCCCTGGCTGACTCCTGGTACATGGGCGCTAATATTCCGGGTAAGCCACGGGAATTATTGAATTATCCCGGCGGCGTTCCACTGTACCTGCAGATGTGTCAGGCAAGCGCCGACAAGGGCTATGAGGGGTTTGTCCTAGGGACCTGAGGTGCCCGTCGTCTTGATTGACGGGATAAGCAAGAGATGGAGAATCTAATGAGCGACGGCGCGATCGATCTGAGAGCCGAGGCCCGCGCAAAGGCCTACGCAATGCCTTTGGCGGACATTAACCTAGCCGACACCGAGCTCTGGCGCACCGATACGGTGTGGCCATACTTGGAGCGGTTGCGCAAGGAGGACCCGGTTCATCTACACCCGGCGCATCACCACCCGGATGGCGCCTTCTGGTCCATTACAAAGTATGCCGACATAATGGCCGTCGACATCAATCACGAGGTGTTCTCGTCGGAGCCATCGATCACGATCTTCGACCCAAAGGAAGACTTCACGCTTCCGATGTTCATCGCGATGGATCCGCCCAAGCACGACGTCCAGCGCAAGACCGTCAGCCCGATTGTCTCGCCGGCCAACCTCCACCTGATGGAGCCGTTGATCCGCAGCCGCATCACCAAGACCTTGGACGAACTGCCGATCGGCGAGCCCTTCGACTGGGTCGATCGGGTCTCCATCGAACTCACCACCCAGATGCTGGCCACCCTGTTCGACTTCCCCTGGGATGAACGGCGCAAGCTGACCCGCTGGTCCGACATCGCCACCGCGGGCCCCGAATCCGGCCTGTTCCTCACGGATGACTACGAGACCGAGCGCAGGATGGAGCTGTTCGCCTGCGTGGACTATTTCACGCGGCTCTGGAACGAGCGGGTCAACGCCCCGCCCAAGGGCGATCTGATCTCCATGCTGGCCCATGGCGAGGCCACGCGGAACATGGACCGCATGGAGTACCTCGGGAATCTGCTCCTGCTGATCATCGGCGGCAATGACACCACCCGCAACACAATGACCGGCTCGATCCTGGCGATGAACCAGAACCCCGATCAGCTGCGAAAGTTGCGCGAGGATCCCAGCCTGATCCCCTCCATGGTCTCCGAGACCATTCGCTGGCAGACGCCGCTTTCCAACATGCGCCGCACCGCCACCCGAGACTTCGAGCTGGGCGGCAAGCTGATCAGGAAGGGCGACAAGGTGCTGATCTGGTATGCCTCGGGCAACCGGGACGAGGCGGCGATCGAGAACCCAGAGGCCTACATCATCGACCGCGAGCGGCCGCGCAACCACCTGTCGTTCGGGTTCGGGATTCACCGCTGCGTGGGCAATCGCCTGGCCGAGCTCCAGCTGCGGATTCTATGGGAAGAGATCCTCCCGCGCTTTCCTGAAATCCGTGTCCTGGAAGAGCCCCGCCGTGTGGCTTCGGTCTTGATCCGGGGGTACTCGTCCATGCAGGTCGTCATTCCGGCGCGCAACTGAGCCCGGCATTCGCTAAGTCCAGAAGGCACGCCCGATCTCAATCGCCTTGAGCCCGCCTGTGCGGGTCATTCAGTATCCACTCGAGCCAGACGGGCTCTAGAGTTCAGCAAGAGTTCCAATGACCAAGATCACCTACATCGAGCACGACGGGACCGAGCATGTGGTCGACGTCAAGCCGGGCCTTACGCTAATGGAAGGCGCGGTCAAGAACAACATCCCGGGCATCGACGCAGACTGCGGCGGCGCCTGCGCCTGCGCCACCTGCCACGTCTATATTGACAAGGCTTGGGCCGACAAGACCGGCGCGTCCACGGCCATGGAGGAGTCGATGCTGGATTTTGCCGAGGGCGTCGAACCCAACAGCCGTCTCTCTTGCCAGATCAAGGTCAGCGATGCGCTCGACGGGCTGATTGTGCGAATGCCGGAGAGTCAACACTAATCGGCCGCTGCGCGAGGAAACGCGCGTACTCAGGCCGATCAATTTCAGCGTAGGCTGTCGCGAAGAGTCATGAGCGTCGCAATGAACGCCCTATGTTCGTCTTCGGCGAGCCGTCCGAACGTTTGCTGGTGCAGCGCTTGAGCTTTCTCGCCCACTGACGGCATGACCTCCCGGGATTTCTCAGTCAGAAAGACGCGCCATATGCGGCGGTCGTCCGGGTGGGCGCGACGCCGCACATGGCCTGAGCGCTCAAGCCGATCAATCATTTGTCCCAATGACGCCCGGCTGACCTCAAGCTCTTTCGCCAAGTCCGCCTGGGATCTCCCATCCTCGCGTTGGAGATAAACCAGCACACGCCACATTGAGCCTGTGAGGCCCAGGTCCAGCATTCTCTGGCTAACGACGCGCGCAGCTGGCGAGTAACCTCCGCCAGGAGATAGCCGGCGCCAAGCGGATTGAATGTGAGGTCCAGCGCCTCGCGCGCAGAGTCCTCGTTCTGGGCGGCGCATTGCATGAACGACATTCCTTAAAATCAGCGGAGATTCGAACATGTTAGCGCGAGCGTGGGAATTGGCGATAGCACCATCGCCCTGGGCCCGCTGATGCCGCCCACCCACCCACGAGGCCAGGACGCCTCTCGGTGGCAGCTGGAGGCGTGATCGTAGGATACCCCCGGAGCGGACCTCGTTTCTCGCCACGCGAGTGGCGCCTTGCAAACATGGTGGGCTGGCATATGGTCAGGTGCGTTACAGTCGAGCTAACATCAACGGCACAACCAAAAGGTTGGCTGGGAGGGAAACATGATCACCATCTTAGGCACACGCCATCTACTCGTCATCAGCGCGTCCGTCGTCGCTCTGGCCACCGCGGCGACCGACGCAGTCGCGCAAGATAGCGGCAGCACGATCGAGGAACTCGTCGTCACCGCCGAGAAGCGCGAACAGTCCCTGCAGGATGTGCCGGTGGCGATCACCGCCTACACCAGCGAGCGCCGCGATCTGCTCGGCGTCGCCAACGTGGAGGACCTGGCTCGGGTCTCGCCGAGCCTGACCTACACCAACAACGACCGCCTTTCGATCCGAGGCTTCGGGCGCCTCACCAACGCCATCGGCACCGACCCGTCGGTGGCGCTCTACTCCGACGGCATCTTCTCGAATTCGATGTTCGACGCGGCGACCCCGTCGCTGTTTATCGAGCGGACAGAAATCCTCCGAGGACCGCAAGGAACCCTCTACGGTCGCAACTCGGTCGGCGGCGCGCTCAACATCATCGCCAAGCGCCCGACAATGGATTTCAACGGGGAGTTCCGCGCCACGGCCGGCAACTACGGAACCTGGCGCACCGACGCCCTGGTCCGAGGGCCGATCACCGAGGGCCTTCGCTTCCTGCTGGGCGGTTCGCTCGAACGCCGTGAGGAGGGCTTCTTCAAGAACATCGGTCCGGCCGGCGACGCCAGCGCGGTCAAGCGCTACATCGTCGAGGCGCAGGTCGAAGCGGACCTGGGTGAGAATATCACCGCGCGTCTGCGGTATTCGAAGTTCGACTGGGATGACAGTTTCGGCGTCGGCAATGTGCATGAGTCCGTCGTCAGCCGCTATGACACGACCTCTATTGTCGGCTTGGGCAATTCCGCATTGTACTACAATCCGACATTCGGGTTCGCGGGCGTCAATCCCGCCGTCAACGACCCCTATGTCATCAGCACCAACCAGACGAGCGAGGGCAAGCTCAGCAATCACGAGCGTCTGCATTTCGACCTCACCTGGGACCTCGGCGGCATGACCCTGAAATACCTCGCGGGGTACCAGGCCTATGTCTACGACACGGCGGGGGACGAAGACCGGTCGGCGCGGACGGGTCTGTTCAGCATCCCGGCGGCGACGCCATTCGGGGTCTACACCGCCACCAACGTCTCCCCCAACCAACGCTTCTTCTATCGCGAAGACCAGAAATGGTACTCGAACGAACTCAACCTGTCCTCAAAAACGGACGGCCCCTTGCAGTGGATCGTGGGCTTATACCAATACCATCAGACCTATGCCCAACCCCAGGGCCAGCGAATCCTCGGCGATCCAGCGCTGCAAAACCCGATCAATCTGGCCACCGGGGGACCGGCGGCGCCGAATCCGAACGGCAACTACCTGTTCGTGGACGGCACGCTAGAAGTCGATTCCTACGCCGCATTCGCCCAGGTCGACTATGATCTGACCGAGACACTGACCCTTACGGCAGGCCTGCGCTATACCACCGACGACAAGAAGGGCACCGATTCAGCGCGCTACGTCTCGCGGAGCAACACCACGACCACGGTGTTGGCGGCGGGCGGGATCCCCGCGGCAGTGGGGCAAGGGCTCGCGCCGGATTTCACAACCTTCGTGGTGTGCGGCGGGCCCACCATCGCCACCTGTCTGGCGAACCCCCTCTTCGCGAACCTGCGGGCGGGGCCAAATGGGGGCCTGACACGAGACCTGGCGGCGGACTATAGCGCCTGGACCGGCACGCTCGGCCTGCAGTGGCAGCCGGACGACGACACCAACGCTTATGCTCGCTACAGCCGCGGCTACAAGTCGGGAGGCTGGCTTGCGTCCAACGGCCTCACGCCGTTTCCTTACGCCGATCCGGAATATGTGGATAACTACGAGCTCGGCCTGAAGAAGACGTTGGGGGGGCGGTTCCAGTTGAACTCGGCGCTGTTCTACGCTGACTACAAGGGCTTCCAGGCGCCCTTAACCGTGGTGCTGAACCCGACCACCGGTTCGACCGGCACTCAGTTCCTTAACCTCGACGCCGTCAGCTGGGGCTTGGAACTCGAGGCACAGTGGTCACCGATCGACAATCTGCTGATATTTGCGAGCTACTCCTATCTGAATACTGAGCTCAAGTCCGGTTGTTGCTTCGTGGACACGGCCGACCCGAGGGCTCTGAAGGCGGGCGCGCGTCCCACCGGCGCGACATTGCCCAATGGCAGCCGCCCGCAGACGCTGGTCGGCAATCGCCTCCCCCTGACGCCTGAGAACAAGGTCAACCTGGGCGCCAACTACACCTTCGAATTCACCCCAGGCAACCTCACCCTTGGCGGCACCTACACCTTCACCGATGAACAGCAAGCCGTAGTCTTCGCCCAGGACGGCTTCACCTCACCCGCCAATGAGGTCGTCGATTTCCGCGCGTTGTGGAAGGACGGCCAAGATCGCTACACGATCATCGGCTACGTGAAGAATGCTTTCGATGAACTCGCATATCAGGACTTCCGGACCGGTTCGCCCTCCGCCAGTGGTGTCCAGAGGCAGACTCTGAAGCCGAACTTTCCGCGCACCTACGGCGTGGAGATTCAATATCGATTCTAGGGCCAGCGCCGCGGGTCCCGCGCCGCCATCGGGACATTTCGCCGTGCGTCTACTGAAGATTGCTGCTTGATCAAAGATGTAATGTGACTTATAATATTAACGGTTATCGCAGACGGAGGGTCGCACTGCTTTTCGGCAGACTGAGCTTGCGGATTGGTCCGCGCTGTACCAACGCCTTCGTCAATCTGCCAGCCCGCAATCAGGCTTCGCCAGGCGGGATTCACTCCCCTTAATCCCCAACATTCCTCCCCGGGGCGATAGGGTGCTTGGGCGGCGTGGGCGATCTGCCGCGCCGCCCCCTTTTTTGCCTGGGGCTGGAGCAACAGTACCGATGCCACAACTCCGTGTCGGCCAGGTTGATGTCCTCCAGGGGCATTGCATAGGCCTTGGCCTGGGCTTCGGCCCTAAGATCGATCGATCCGTCGCTCATAGTCTTCTCCCATCCTGTGATGATGGTCCTCCTATCGGCGGCGGGCGGTTTTCGCCCCGCGCCGGTCAGCGTCCATGAAAGACGGGTTTTCGCTTCTGCATGAAGGCCAAGGGCCCCTCGCGGGCGTCCTCAGTGCGGAGCACCGGCGCGGCCATCTCGGCTCGATCTGCATAACCTCCGCTTCAGGACGTCCCAGGCACGCGCGGGCGGACCTGCGAATGGCCTGCACCGCGATGGGGCCGTTGGCGGCGATGCGGTCCGCCAGCTCGAGCGCCACGGGGAGTACGTCGGCCTGGGGAACCAAGTGGTTGAGGAACCCCAGCTCCAGCGCATCGGCGGCGGTTATGAGGTCGCCGGTCAACAGCAACTCCATCGCCCTGGCGTAGGGAATCTGGCGCGGCAGCCGCACCGTCGAGCCCCCGCCGGGGAAGATCGCCCACTTCACTTCCTGCACGCCCAGCTTGGCCGTGTCGGAGGCGATCCGCAGGTCTGTCCCCCTAGGCAAGCTCCATGCCCCCGGCGATCGCGTGGCCGTTGATCGGCGCGATCACCGGCTTGACCACGTCGAGGTGCGCAGAAGGCCGCGTCCGAGCATTTCCTTGTCGGCCAGCAGGCGCCTGTCCCACTCGTTTTCCGGCGGGCGGGCGCGGCTCATGAGGGGTATGAACCGCCCAAGATCCGCCCCTGAGCAGAAGGCCTTGTCGCCGGCCCCGGTCACCATCGCGACCCGGATCTCGGGGTCGTCGCGTACCACGGTCCAGGCATCCGCGAGCCGCACCAGCATCTCCAGAGGGATGGCGTTTCTAGCCTCCGGCCGATTGAGCGTTATCAGCGCAATGTTGCCCCTGCGCTCAACCGTGACGACCTCGCCCATGCCACCGCCGACACATACGTGTTTTCCTGTGACACCTTTATGCTACGATGACTAGCCTTTCGAATCAGAAAATGGGACCTTCAACAGCGGCGGGCTGAGGCTTTCTTCGCCGGCGTGATCGGCTGGACGGCTGGACGGCTGGCGCGCGCCAAGGAGTCAGGACTGTCGATGATCGAGCCGCAAAGGATCGTCTTCCCCGCGGCGGGGGATAGCGTGAACCTCGTCGCCGACGCTTACGGAGCGGCCGGCCGGCCCGGCATTCTGCTGGCCCATGGCGGCGGCCAGACACGCCATGCCTGGGGCAAGACCGCGGCGGCCCTGTCGGAACGCGGATGGCGCGCCGTCGCGCTCGATCTGCGCGGTCACGGCGAAAGCGGCTGGTCTGCGGACGGCGACTACCAGATGGAGCTGTTTGCGGCCGATCTCGCCAGCGTGGCACGGCAGATGGGGAATCGGCCGGCATTGATCGGGGCTTCGCTTGGCGGTCTTGCCGGTCTGCTGGCGGAGGCGGAGGTGGCCCCCGGAAGCTTCAGTTCGATCACCCTGGTCGACATCGTGCCCGACATGAACCTCGAGGGCGCAGCCAAGATCATGGCCTTCATGAGCGCCCATGCCGGTCAGGGCTTCGAGAGCCTCGAGGCGGCGTCGGACGTGATCAGCGCCTACCTCCCCCACCGTCCCCGGCCCTCGGACCTGTCGGGGCTCGCAAAGAATCTCCGCCTCGGAGAGGACAGCCGATACCGCTGGCACTGGGACCCGAATTTCGTCGCCAGCGCCAACCGTCAGCGATCAAGTCGTGATCGGGGCGCCTTCGAGGCTGGCCTCGCCGACCTTCGCCTGCCGATCCACCTGATCCGCGGGCGACAGAGTGAACTGGTCAGCCGCGAGGCGGCCGAAAGCTTCGTCGCCCGGCTCCCCCACGCGCAGTTCACCGACGTAGCGGGCGCGTCCCACATGGTCGCAGGCGACCGTAATGACGCGTTCCTCGACGCCGTCGTCAGCTTCTTCGAGCACCTCAACCTTAGGACCGCGACAGATGCCCAGTGAACAACTGCCGAACATCTTTGAGTTGACGCCTCTGGACCCAAAATTTCGCGAGGCGCCGCACCAGGTGCTGGACGATCTGCGCAGCCAATGTCCGGTCTACCGCGAGCCAGCGGCGGGCACCTTCATCCTGACACGTTACGCGGACGTCCGCGCGACAGTATCCGACTTGGAGATGTGGCGCGATCCGCTCCGCGCCGAGGCGGCGGCCGTCTTTCAGCGTCGGCTGGCGGAGACCGCGGTCACGGGTGAACCTCGCGCCGAGACGACCAGCATACTCATGCTTGATGATCCCGATCACGCCCGCATCCGCCAGCCCCTGGCCCGGGCCCTCTACGCCAGGGTCGCCAAGGGGCGTGCGAACGTGGAGCGCATCGTCGATTCGGCTCTGGATCGTCTCGAGAACGAGCCGGAGTTCGACCTGATGTCGGAATTCTGCGTGCCGATCCCGATCGACGTCATCGCCGCGATCCTCGGCGTCGATCATGAACGGCTCGGCGAGTTCCGGGACTGGTCTGAAGGGGTCATCCAGGCGGTGAACCCCTTCCGCGACGCGGCCCAGACCGAGCATATGGAACGCTCCCGCGCCGCGCTGACGGACTACTTCACCCAGATGCTGGCGCTGCGGCGGAAAGCCCCGCAGGACGATCTCTTCAGCGACATGACACGCCTGCAGGCTGAGGGGCTACCGATCAGCGACACCGAGCTGCGTATCAACCTGTCCGCCCTCCTGGTGGGCGGCAACCTCACAACCACGGACCTGATCGGAAACGCCGTCAGGCTGTTGCTGACCCACCCGGACGAATTGGCCAAGCTTCAGGCGGACCCGGGGATCATCAATGCCGTGGTTGAAGAAACGCTTCGGTATGACCCGCCGGTGGACATAACCAGCCGCATCGCCTCAAGAGACATCGAGGTGGGCGGGTGCCCGATCAAGACCAGCCAGTCGATTCTCGTCTCCCTGCGCGGCGCCAACCGAGACCCGGAGATGTTCTCGGATCCCCACCGCTTCGACGTCAGCCGTAAGCACCACCCCCATCTTGCGTTCGGCGGCGGCGCTCACATCTGCATCGGCGCGCCTCTCGCACGCATGGAAGCGCAGGTCGGTATTTCGCGACTGTTCAATCGGTTCCCAAACCTCCGCCTCGTCGATCCCGAGGAACCCCCGGCATGGCGCATGCTGCCGTTTTTCCGCGGGCTGCAACACCTCAAGGTGAGTGCGCACTGAAGTGACAAGGAGACTGGCAACTTAACTCAGCTGTGGGTCTTGTCAGGACGAAAGGCCGTGCAGGGCGCGCCAGCCCGAGCCCGTCCGTGCGATCCTGAACACCCCGTCCAGCACCAGCCGGTGATCCCTGTGCCGGCCTCCTTGCCGCGGACCCGTCTCGATCACGATCGAGGCAAAGAACCCCCGCTCCACATCCGCCATTAGACCACGAACCAAGGCTGCTCTCCCCAGAGTAGCCTTGAATCAGCGATCAGCCGATTTGGAAACCACTTCGTCAATAGGACCTAGATGGCCTCCCAAGCAGACTCGAGGCGCGGCAGGCGGGTCTGGATCGCCCCGGCGACAGAGTTGTGGATCGCCTCCGGAAAGCTAGGCGGCATTTTCTGGAGCGCTTTAGCCGCAGCGCCGGAGGCCGCCGCTAGTACTTCCTCCAAGACCTGCCGGGTGATGGTTGGACCCAGGCCAGCTGCCTTGGCCATTTCGACGAAGTGACGGCCGTGAACCTCCAGGATCTTGTAGTGGGGCCGCGCGCCGGCCGACATCGCCAGGGTGAAACCCTTGTGCGGAATGCGCTTGGCGTCGAAAGCCGGCTGGGCGCTTAGAACATCGTAGAACGGGGTGAGTTCGAAGCGGCCGCCCGGTCGCAGGAAGACGCTGAAGTTCTTCGCATGCCCATCGGTGGCGCCGATGAGCCAGAAGACGATCTGGCTCTTGAACACCTTGGCCTGATCGGCCAGTGGATCATCGCTTTCCTGGAGCTTGGTCAGGATGTCGACGACGCCTGGACCGGTGTCTCGTTGGTACTTGCGGCTCGAAGGGGTCGAGAGCGCCTGGCAGAAGTCCTCCTGTGGCAGGCGCAAGAGCTGCTCGCCTCGCCGGCGCCGGTCAAAGCGTTCGACCACGAGCACCCGCCGCGCGCCGAAGGTGGCGATCTCGGTCTTGGCGATGGGCAGGCCGAAGCTTTCCAGCAGCGTCAGGCAGTAGTGCTCATTCTCGACGCTGTCGCTGAGATCGATCACCCCCGACGATGTCGGAATCTCGCCGAGCTGAGGCTTGAGGATGTGTGTGGTCGGCGTCGTTCCGATCGGCCGCATCCATTGGCCGTCGTGGCGGAGAAGCGCGGTCTTCTCCTGGGCGCCGGCGACCGAGATTCGGAACTCCTGCTCGGGGTCGATGCCGAGGGGCGCTCGGGCGAGGTTCGCCAGCAGCGCCTCGATTTCCTCGTCGCTGATCGGTGTCCCTTGGATAGGCTGCAGGGCGTCCGCCGCCTCACCGTCGGGGAGGAACTGCATGGCGCCCACGCAGTCCCGACCGATCTGAGCGAGAAGACTGTAGGCGTCGGCGCCCTCGGCGCCAGTGCGCTCGGCGACCTGCCGACGAACGTGGGGGTTGTCCGGCAGGAGGTTGTCGAACACCGCGACGACAGCCTCGCCGCGCCATGGAGCCTCCTGCAGGGGCAGGGAGAGGGAGATTGGGAAGGCCGGCTTCCACTCCAGCCAGCTCGGGTCGTACTGGAAGCTGATCGCGCCGCTGGCTTGCTTCTCCAGGCGCCCGCAGAGGCGGTTGTTGATCAGTACATTCAGGGGGACGTGGGTGCGGCGGCGGGGCATCAGAAGATGTCCTCGATGTCAGCCGACGAGCTCTGGCTGCGCGGCTCGAGGGTCATTTCTAGCCCTAAAGCGGCGAGCACATCGAAGAGCGTGGTGAGCTTCACTCCGCCCTGGCCGGTTTCGATCTTGGAGATCATCTCCTGGCGTTGCCCGGCCAGCTGGGCGAGCTGCGTCTGGTTCAGCCCTTTTTCCTGGCGGAACCGCTGAATCAGACGTCCGACCTGATGGGAGGAACGAGCGATCGCAATGGACATGGCGGCCTCCTGTTATGCTACAAATCGCATATGCTAGATTTATGCGATTTTCCGCATACCCTCATCTTATGCCGCAATCAACATAAAAGTGAGTTATGCGATTTACGACATAGGCCGTATATGCTCGCCTCCGCTGGGTAGACTTACGCCTTTCCCGTCTAACGCCCGCCTGCCTACGCTGAGTCGATGATGGAGCGCGTCCGCCTCCGGGCGAGCTCCCTGCGTAGAGGTATCGCCGTCATGGAAGTATCCCGAGTCCCCAACCGCTACCTGCGGACCCCGAAGCGGGCCGTTACCTCGGTCTGTCGGGCCGCACCCTCGAGAAGCACCGCACCTACGGCACCGGCCCCCGTTACCGGAAGATCGGCGGCCGCGTGGTCTATGCCCTCAACGACCTTGAAGCCTGGGCTGCGGATTCCGACGATGCCGCCCACCTATTCCGAGATGATCGCGCCCACCATTCCGAGATGATGCCGCCCATCCGAGGGGTCTTCGTTGGTGGTTTGATATAGGGGCTGGTCGGGGGTTTCGGTCAAGCCTGGGATGGCGGCGCGGAGCGGCGCAGGGACTCGCCGCTGAGTTCGAGGCGGTGAGCGTTGTGGACGAGCCGGTCGAGGATCGCGTCGGCGTAGGTGGCCTCTCCGATGACGACGTGCCAGTCGGAGATCGGCAGCTGGCTGGTGACGATGGTGGAACGCCGGCCGTAACGATCCTCGAGAATCTCGAGCAAGTCGTGGCGGGCCTGGACGCCGAGGGGCTCCAGACCCCAGTCGTCGAGGATCAGTAGCTGAGCGGCGCCGAGGGCCTTGAGGCGACGGCCGGCGCTGCCATCGCCGTGGGCGAGCGCCAGCTCGTCGAAGAGCTTCGGCACGCGGACGTAGAGGACGGCGCGGTTGTCGCGGCAGGCCTTGTGACCGAGCGCGCAGGCCAGCCAGCTTTTGCCGACGCCGGTCGGCCCGGTGATCACCAGGTTGTCGTGGTTGTCGATCCAGTCGCCCTTGACGAGATTGGCCAGCAGCCCCCGGTCGATCCCTCGGTGGGTGCGGTAGTCGATGTCCTCCGGGACGGCGTGATGGCGCAGCCTGGCGTGACGCAGGCGCGCACAACAGCGCGTCAATGAACAACCGACCGTCGCTGCGCGGACCCCGCTTGCCCTTCCGGCCACCCGGCACGAACGGCTTGATCCGCTCCCACTGGTCGTCCCTCAGAACCTCACCTTCCAAGACCGCCTCCAAAAAGCAGCCTTGAATCAGCACTCCCGATTCATGGGAATCTGGAGGGTTCTGTGTGGTCGCGGACGCGGTTGGAGGGGGCGTGGCGCGGTCGCGACCACATTGAAGCCGGAT